>CAZRSL010000012.1:0-51478 GCA_964602785.1 uncultured Prevotella sp. | reverse complement strand
ATTGATACTTAAGCCTCTCACGAGGCTTTTCTGCCGATTGCGGATAATCATTTTTTGCAATATGTGTCGTTTCCTTGCAAAACGTGCAAGATTACAGGAAAAAAGGCTATCTTTGCACTGCAATCTATAAAACAGCGACATACAGAAACCATGGCAAACACCATCATATCACCATTCGCCAAGCCATTCTACATAATGGCGAAGCCCGTCGGCGCAAGCTGCAACATGGCTTGCAAGTACTGCTACTACTTGGAGAAGGCCAAACTCTACCAGAACGACCCGCGCCACATCATGTCGGACCAGCTTCTGGAGCGGTTTGTGAAGGAGTACATCGAGTCGCAGACGATGCAGGACGTGCTCTTCACGTGGCACGGCGGCGAGACGCTGATGCGCCCCTTGTCGTTCTACGAGAAGGTGATGCGCCTTGAGCGGCAGTATGCCCGTGGCCGCCACATCGACAACGCCATCCAGACCAACGGCACGCTGATCGACGACCGCTGGGCCGAGTTCTTCGCTGAGAACCAGTGGCTCGTGGGCGTGTCGATCGACGGGCCGCAGGAGTTTCACGACGAATACCGCCGCACACGCTCGGGAGGCCCGTCGTTCCAAAAGGTGATGCGGGGCATCAGCATCTTGAACAAGCACAACGTGGAGTGGAACGCGCTGGCCGTGGTAAACGACTTCAACGGCGACTACCCGATAGAGTTCTACCGCTTCTTCAAATCGATAGGTTGCCACTACATCCAGTTCACGCCCATCGTTGAGCGCATAGAGCGGCATCAGGATGGCCGCCACCTGGCTGCGGTGGACGAGCAGAGCGAAGAGCTGGCCGACTTCTCGGTCGACCCCGACCAGTGGGGCGACTTCCTCTGCACGCTGTTCGACGAGTGGGTGAAGCAGGATGTGGGCGACTACTACGTCCAGCTGTTCGACGCCACGCTGGCCAACTGGGTGGGGGTGGAGCCGGGCGTGTGCTCCATGGCCAAGACGTGCGGCCACGCTGGCGTGATGGAGTACAATGGCGACGTCTACAGCTGCGACCACTTCGTGTTTCCGCAATACCGGATAGGCAACATAGCCGACAAGACCCTCTACGAGATGATGCACAGCGAGCGGCAGATGGCCTTCGGCGCCAACAAGCGCAAGGCCCTGCCCCGGCAGTGCAAGGAGTGCGAGTTTCTGCAGGCGTGCAACGGCGAGTGCCCCAAAAACCGCTTCGCCCGCACCGCTGACGGCGAGCCGGGCCTGAACTACCTGTGTCGCGGCTACAAGAGGTTCTTCCGCCACGTAAAGCCCTACATGGACTTCATGGCCAACGAATATCGCAACAATCGTGCCCCCGCCAATGTGATGGAGGCCATCCGCCAAGGTTTGATAAAGCCGGCGGACTGACCCGCCCCCACCGACGAAGATGGCACAAAAAAAATCCCCGCAACCCCGAAGGATTACAGGGAAACACCCCAAGTGGGCGTTGACGGATTCGAACCGCCGACCCTCTGCTTGTAAGGCAGATGCTCTAAACCAACTGAGCTAAACGCCCTTTTGCCCGAAAGGCGTTGCAAAGGTAGCTCTTTTTCCCAACATGGCAAAAGTTTTGGGGCTGTTTTTTCCGCTCACCTGTCTGTTTTAGCCCATTGCCTTTATATCCTTTGCGGGTATAACTATCACGGTCTATGAATAATGCAAGTTAAATAGGTTGAACATTAATGTGGGCCGGCCCTAACCCTACCTACATGGCACCTGCAAAGGATGTTATGGAAAATGAATTAATCCCAAATCGGTCATTAGGAAGTGTCGCTAAGTAATGATGTTGGAGACATCGCCGCTCGATAACCGAGGGTGCTTGCACCCTCGGTGAGTGGAATGTCTATCCCTCGACCCTATCGGGGTCGCCGCACTTATATAGCTTGCAAATTCCCGACACAGAGGGGCGACCCCGATAGGGTCGATTGTTTGGAGAACCTGTGACTCCGTGGGTGCAAGCACCCACGGTTATTGAACGTTGAGGCCTCCGGCCTCATCTGTTTCCTGACTTTAGCGCAAAAATTATTTACATTTGTAATTACTTGTATATCAATATGTTACAAAACTGATTTTTGTAGTGACGCAAAATGCTTCTAAAACTCACTGTTTACGTAGGAAAAACGCGATTTTGGTGACGCAATGCTAAAGTCAGGATCTTGTGATTCCGTGGGTGCAAGCACCCACGGTTATTGAACGTTGAGGCCTCCGGCCTCATCTGTTTCTAACGACCGATTTGGGGTAATGCCTATGAATATGCACAGTCCACGAAAAAAAAGCGCACTGGCTTTGCCAATGCGCTTCTATTTTTGTAGTCGCTCTGCAGATTAGTCGGTGATCTGGACAGTGGCGCGACGGTTGAAGGAGATAGGCGACAGAGTGTCGACACCACCCTTCGATTCGGTCTTGATGTTGCCCTCGTTGATGCCCATCTTCACGAGCTCATCGGCAACAGCCTTTGCACGGCCCTCAGAGAGCTTCTGGTTGATCTCAGGAGTACCAGTGGCGCTGTCGGCAAAACCAGTAACGAGCAGGTTGCTGTTGTTGTCCTTGGCATACTTGGCAATCGAGCGAACGTTAACCAGATCCTTCTGCGAGGCGATGTTTGTCTTGTTGATGTTGAAGAACACCGAAACAGGAGTTGTAACAAGCTCCTTGACCGACTTGGTAACAGGAGCCGGAGCCGGCTTCTGGTTGGCCAGCAGGTTCTTCAGGCGGTCGTTCTCGGCGTTGGCGTCGTTGAGCCTTGCGTTGAGAGCGTCGATGGCGTTCTGATACTGAGCCTTGATGGCGTCAACATCGGGCACTGCATCCCATGTGGCCTTGCCGAGGTTGAAGGTCAGGCCAAGCTCGGCATAGAGGTTGTTGTCGTGGGAGTCCCAGCCGCGCTCGTGAGCCTCATCGCTGTAGCCGTCGACATCACCCTCGCTGCGGATCCAGCCCAGCTCGAAGTGGATGCCCACATGCTTGCTCACGCGGAATGTGTTGAGAATACCAACCGAGAGGTCCATGCCGTAGAGGTTGTTGGTCATCGAGCGGCCAAAGCCTGCGCCGGCGAATGGGATGAAGTTCCACACGCGCTTCTCATTGTAGCCATAGAGCATGTTGCTCAGGTTGAAGAGCACGTCCTCATTGAGGAACCAGTACTTGTTGGCCACATCCTCTGGGCCCTCGCCATAGTTCCACACGCGCTTGCCCCAGATACCCTGCAGCTTGGTGCGGAGTCCGAGACCCGGAGTGAACCACTTGCCAACGGCAACTGCCACGCCCGGATTGGAGCGGAAGCCTTTGAACGGACTCTTGTCGAGATCCTGTCCGTGCTCCTGGCTTGAATACCATGCATTCCACTGAGCGCCCACCTGCACAAACCAGTTGCTCCAGAAGGAGTTGGTGGCTACGCTGTACTGCCTTGTCGGGGTCTCATCCTGAGCCATAGCTCCGGCTGTGAAGCCGACAAATGCCAAAACAAACAATAATTTTTTCATAAATCTAATTTATTAAATAATAAAGTTCAATTCCAGTGCTATGTCTAATTTTGGAGCAAAGGTAGTAATATTTTTTTATAACTTCACTTTTTTTGATTAAAAATATTTGTTTTAACCCAATTTATTGCATTATATCAACCCCAATGGCCGAAATATCAGCAATTTTAGGGGGCTCATCCGAGCAGATGCTCTATTTCTTGCTGGCGCAGTATGCAGAGTATGTTGCGGCCGTCGGGGGTGTAGTTGCTGTTCTGGCAGGCGAAAAGGCGGTTGACTATGCTCTCCATCTCGTCGTTGCTCAACTGACGGCCCTCGGGTATTGCGGCATCGCGGGCCAGCGAGAGTGCCACGGCCCTGCGCAAGTCGTCCCTCACCGCCGAGCCGCGCTCGATGGCAGCCTCGGCCATGTCGGTCACCACCTTCACCACATTGCCCGTCTGCAGCCCTGCGGGAATGCCGTTGATGGCATAGCTGCCCCCGCCAAGGCTCGAAAGGTCGAAGCCGAGGTCGGAAAGGATGGGCAGAATCTTGTCGAGCAGCACTTGCTCTGAGGGCGAGAACTGCACTGTCTCGGGGAACATCAGCTTCTGAGGCGGCTCACGGTGGTCGGCGGTCTTGGCGAGATATTCCTCATACAGTATTCTCACGTGGGCGCGGTGCTGGTCGATGATCATCAAGCCCGACTTCACTGCTGTCATTATGTAGCGACCCTTGTATTGGTAGTGGGTGGGCGATTTCTCGGCTATCAGGCTCTCGTCTTGGCCGGCCTGTCCGCTGTTGAACAGGTCGGTAGGGGCTTGAGACTCTTGGTCGGCGGGGGTATAGTTCTTCAGTCCGCTGTACAGCTGCTCCCACTGGACTGGCGCCGCTGTGCGTCTCGGCTCAATGGAGGCCGTCTTGAAGGGGTTGTATTGCGGATTGTAGTTGACGTGAGGCTGCGCCATGTCAGTCCGGCCAGTGTAGGTGGGAATGTCGGGGCGGCCCTCGGTGTCGAAGTCGATGGCCGGCACGTCGTTGAACTTGCCCACGGCCTCCCTCACGGCAGCGCATAGAATCTGCCATATCGGCTGCTCGTTCTCAAACTTTATCTCGGTCTTGGTCGGGTGGATGTTGACGTCGATGTCGTTGGGGTTCACCGTGAAGTAGATGAAGTACGGCACCTGCTCGCCCTGCGGCACCAGGCGGTCCATGGCGGTGGCGATGGCCTTGTTGAAGTAGGGGTGCTTCATGAAGCGGCCATTGACGAAGAAGTACTGCCTGACGCCCTTCTTGCGTGCCGACTCCGGCTTGCCCACAAAACCTGTTATCTTGCACAACGTGGTGTCGACATCGACTGGCAGCAGGTCTTGGCTGATGCGCTTGCCGAACACGTCGACGATGCGCTGCTTCAGCGAGCCAGCCTTAAGGTTGAACATCTCGGTGCCATTGCTGAAGAGGTTGAACTGTATCGACGGATTCACGAGAGCAATGCGCTCGAACGCCGTTACGATGTTGTTGAGTTCGGTGGAGTTTGACTTGAGGAATTTCCTTCGCGCGGGTACATTATAAAATAAGTTCTCCACCTTGAAGTTGCTGCCCGTGGGACACGTGGCAGGCTCTTGACCAGCGAAGCGGCTGCCCGCTATGGTGAGATGGGTGCCTATCTCGTCGGACTCACGCTTGGTGAGCAGCTCCACCTGCGCCACAGCGGCTATCGACGGCAGAGCCTCGCCGCGGAAGCCGTTGGTGTGGAGGTTGAAGAGGTCGCTGGCCTGC
Source organism: uncultured Prevotella sp. (assembly GCA_964602785.1). GTDB lineage: Bacteria > Bacteroidota > Bacteroidia > Bacteroidales > Bacteroidaceae > Prevotella. Next base: position 46,217 of record CAZRSL010000012.1, on the reverse strand, counting down.
CTGATCTTCGACGTGGCATGACGCTCGAACGCGAGGCGCGCGTCGGTCACCGACATGCCCTGGCCGTCGTCGACCACCTGTATCATGGTGCGCCCCGCGTCGGTTATCAGCACGTTGATGGTGGTGGCACCAGCGTCGACGGCATTCTCAACGAGCTCCTTAACCACCGAGGCCGGTCGTTGTATCACCTCGCCCGCGGCTATCTGGTTGGCCACGGAGTCGGGCAGAAGTTGTATGATGTCGCTCATTGTCTTTGTCAGTGTTAAATTGCAAACAACGGTCAGCAATCTTTGTGCCAATCGCTACTGCAGGCCTATTTTCTGTCTCGGCGCACCCCGCCGTCTCTGCGTCTTCAACTTCTGCTCGTCGGCCTTGCCGCGCCAGTTGAAGATGTCGTCTTTGTCGATGGGGCGTATGTAGTCGAACCAGACGAACTGCGGCAGGAAGCTCCGGCCCGGCGGCACCTGGGTGAGTGGATAGAGCACGCCGTTGTTTTGCGACGTCCATATACGCCGCAACTTGCGCTCCGGCGTCATGTACATGCGCAGCGTGTCGGTCTCCAAGTAGTTGAGGCCGATTATGCTGCTGTCGGCATTGTCGACGTAGTAATAGTCCGACAGCACGTTGCCTATCGCCTCCACCTCGTGGGGGCTGCCGTCGGTGAAGTAGGCGTTTATGATTCGGGAGGAGAGCTGGTTGTAGTGGATGCTGTCGGGCATCAGCTCCACCGACAACGCCTGGTCGACCACGTGGGCCAAGCGAATGGTGGAGTCGTTCATATAAGCCATGATCACCTCGCCGAGCAGTTGGCGACTGCCGTTCCAGAGTATCGGATCCTTGTAGAGTGTGAGGCAGGAGTCCTGAGAGTTGAACACAAGCGAGTCGCACACGGCCTGAACGTCGGTGCGGTAGGCGCGGACGTGGTTGTAGGCGAACACCTTGCGGTAGGCCGAGTCGGTGTCGATGTTGTAGGTGCGCATCAGCAGTGTGTCGGCGTGCATGAAGAGCGTGTCGCCCTGCGAGAACTCTTTGCCCACGGCACGGTCGTAGGCGAAGCCGACACCCGTCTTGTCGTTGTAGTAGCAGTAGTCGGCCACAAGCGAATTCTGGTTTTTCGAGTCAACGTAGACCACGTTGCCACGTCCCTGGCTGACACCCGTCTTGCTGTCGTAGAAGAGCTTGTCGCCGATGATGGTGCGCGTCTTGTCCTTCGACACCACCTTGGAACGGCCATACAGCTGCGTCTCCTCCGTTTCGGAGTGGTAGTAGCCATCGGCAGTGTGGACTATGTTGCCCTCGTTGTTGATTACCGACGGCCCCACGGTGTGGGCCACCTTCTTCTGTGTGTCGTAGAAGAGGGTGTCGGTGTCGATGACGTATTTCGGACTCGTCAGGCGCACGGCGTAGTAGAAGCGGGCCTCGCGGTTGGTGGCGTCGTATTCGCCCCAGTCAGACGACAGCGTGTTTTTGCCGTCGATGAGTCGTCCGCCCTCGAAGAAGTAGCCATAGTCGAACTTGCGGTCGTAGTCGAGGCTGTCGGTGTAGAGCACGCGGCCACCGTCGCGCAGCACCACGTGGCGGCGGGCCATCACCATCTGGTCGGGGCCGTTGTAGTAGGCGTAGTCGCTGTGCAGTGTTACGCCCTTGGGTGTTGACATGCGCACGTGGCCGAAAGCCTCAAACGTGTTGGTCAGCTGGTTGAAGTAGGCGCTGTCGCAGTAGAGCTTCGTGCCCTCGTGGCTGAAGCCGACGCGACCCTTCACTATCTGCACATTGGGCCGCGAGAACTGGTCGTAGCGCAGCACGTCGGCGTGCAGCAGGTTCACCTTCTCCTTGCTCTTCTCGCGCTTGCCAGTGGGCTTGGCGATGGCGGCGGTGGCAAAGGCAAACAGGCATAGAACCAGCGCCAAGCCGACTCTATGCCCCATAGATAGTGATGTGGTCAGACAGGGTCTCATTTTACCCATCCGGAATATTCGAAGTCGCAGTCTCTGTAGTTAGGCATCATCTTCACGTAGGTGGTCTTGATCTTGTTCTCCACCCAGTCGTGCAGTGTTTTCTCCCGTTCCTTCTGCTCCACGATGTCCTTCATGGCCTGGAAGTCCTCGGTTATCGTGGCGCGGTGGGCCTCGACGCGGCTCTTCAGCCTAACGATGGCGCACACCGTCTTGCCCTTGCTGTTGGTCATTACGAACGGGTGGGATATGCTGTCCACCTGAAGATTCTCCACCTCGCGGGCCACCTCGGTGGGCAAGTCCTTCATCTCAAACCGCGTGGTGTGGTCGCCGTTGGCACTGTTCATCATGTTGCCGTGGTTGCTGCGCGTGTCCTTGTCGTCGCTGATGTAGGTGGCGCCCTCGTCGAAGCTGAAAGTGCCCTTCAGAATCTCAGTGCGCACGGAGTCGAGGCGGCCCTCGGCCTGCTTTATCTCATCATCGCTCACCTTCGGCTTCAGCAGTATGTGGCGGCAGTTGATGCGCTCGCCACGCTTGTCGATAAGCTGTATGATGTGGTAGCCGAAGTCGGTCTCCACAATCTTCGACACCTTCTTCGGGTCGGTCAGGTTGAAGGCCACGGCGGCGAATGTGGGGTCGAGCTGGCCGCGGCCCATGAAACCGAGCTCACCGCCTTGGCGTGCCGAGCCGGGGTCTTCGGAGTAGAGGCGTGCCAGGGTTGAGAAGCTCGTCTCGCCCTTGGTGATGCGGTCGGTAAACTCGCGCAGCTCGTTCTTCACCCTGTTCACCTCGTCTTGCGAAATCTTGGGTGATATGGTGATGATCTGCACCTCAACGGTTGTCGGGATGAGTGGTATGCTGTCCTCGGGCAACTTCTTGAAGTAGGCCCTCACGTCGGCTGGCGACACCTTCACGTTCTCCACGAGTTTCTCCTGCATTTTGCGCATCAGCTGGTTGTTCTTGAAGTCGTCGTGCATGTCCTGCCGCATCTGCGTGATGCTCTCCTTGCGGTATTCCTCCAGTTTCTCTCGCGAGCCAATCATCTGTATCCAGTAGTTGATCTGCTGGTCCACGCCCTGCGCGATGTCGCTCTCGGTAACCTCGATGCTGTCCAAGGCGGCCTGGTGCAGATAAAGTTTCTGCACGGCCAACTGCTCCGGTATGCTGCAGTCGGGGTCGCCCCTGAAAGTCAGCCCCTCCTGCTTGCCGGCCAGTCGCATCACCTCAATGTCGCTCTTCAGTATGGGCTCGTCGCCGACCACCCATACCACCTCGTCGACCACGCTCTCCTCGTGGCGGGGCTCGGCCGGCGCCTGCTTGGTGGTGTCGGCCTTCACGTCGTCGTCCATGAAGGGCAGACCACTTGCCGAGCCGATGCTGGCGAAGGCCATCGCCCCCACCATCCAGCCTGAAAGTATTGCTATGTTCTTTTTGTCCATCAGTGCTTGTTTACAGTTGCCAGTACGCTCTCGTCGACCACGCAGTCGTACTTCTTCTTCAGTTCGGCCACCCACTTCTTCTCCAGCTCATCCTGGTAGTCGGCCACCACCTGCCCCTGCACGTCCTCGTAGCTCTCGGGCTTGGCCAGCTTGCGGCCAAACGTGGCGTCGTAAGGATAGCCCTTCAGTGCCGTCACGGTGGTGTCCTTGCCAAACTCCACCTTGTCGACCAGGGCGTTGTCGCCGGGTTTGAATATGCCTTTCTCCACTCTGATGCGTATCACGCTGTCGTTGTTGAACGTGGAGCGCAGCTTGTCGGCCCACTCGTCGAACGGCAGGTCGCGCACGGCGTCCTTCACAGCCTCGATGTCGCCCTGCTTCTGTGTGTGGTAGGCAATGCCCTTGAAGCGTGGCCCGTCGAACGCGTATTGCTTGCGGTGCTTCTTGAAGTAGGCCTCCAGTCCCTTGGTGTCCTTCTGCGCCTTGTCCCAGACGTTGCGGTTGCTGATCTCGTAGAGCAGCAGTCCGTCGTGATACTCGCGCACCAGGTTGTTCAAGTCGGCGTCCTTGGCTTGGTAGATGGCCGATATGGAGTCCATCACCTCGGCGCGGCTGCGGCCTGTGGCCTTAGTGAGCGAGTCGACTTTCTGATTGGCCAGGCCCATGCGCACGCCGCGGCTCTCGAGATAGCGCTTAATGTTCGAGCTGAGGCTGTCGTATGGCGGCACAGGCTGCCGCTTCACCATCTTGATGATGTGCCAGCCGTACTGCGTCTGGAACGGTTTGCTCACCTCGCCCTCCTTCATGGCGTAGGCCTGGTCCTCAAACGGCTTCACCATCTGACCCGGACCGACCAGCGGCAGCAGTCCGCCCTGTCGGGCAGAGCCGGGGTCCTGCGAGCATTTCTCGGCCAGTTTGCCGAAGTCGGCGCCCTTCTGCAGCGCTGTGTAGATGGAGTCGATGCGCGTCTTCACCGAGTCCTTGCGCCCCTGCGGGTCCTTCTCGTTGCTCAGCAGCATAATGTGGCTCGCCTGGTATAGGCCGCGCGGCCCTATCTGCTCCACTAATCGGTTGTAGTAGTTGTGGGTTTCCTGCTCCACGTCGGCGTCGGTAATCATCAGCGGATAGATTTGCTGGTCGCGATAGGTGCGAAACTCCTGCTGAAACGAGCTGAGCGTGTCAAGCCGGGCGTCGATGGCGGCCCTCACCTTGCGCTTGTAGTTGGCGAAGAGCTCCACATACTCCGGCACGGTCTTCTTGTCGATCACACCGTCGGAGTTGTTTTTGTTGTAGGAGTATTCAAACTCCGAGCGGCTCACGGGCTGACCCGCCACGGTCATCACCGTGGGGTCGTCCTGTGCCGACGCCACGCCACACCACAAGAGCATGGCCAAAGCTATAGGTATCAGTTTCATATCGTCAGTTTAATAATGTCTCTCTTTCTTATTTCACCATGCCAGAGGGCGAATAGTTGGGCGCCTCGCTGGTGATGGCTATGTCGTGGGGATGGCTCTCAAGCACTCCCGCGTTGGTGATGCGGGTGAACTTGGCGTCGTGCAGCCTCTCGATGTTGGCCGCACCGCAGTAGCCCATGCCCGAGCGCAGTCCGCCAACGAGCTGGTAGATCACCTCCTGCACCGTGCCCTTGTATGGCACGCGCCCGGCTATGCCCTCCGGCACCAGCTTCTTGGCGTCCTTGATGTCGTTCTGGAAGTAGCGGTCGCGGCTGCCGTTCTTCTGCTCCATGGCTTCGAGCGAACCCATGCCACGATAGCTCTTGAACTTGCGGCCGTTGAAGATGATGGTCTCGCCCGGCGACTCCTCAGTGCCGGCCACAAGCGAACCTATCATCACGCAGTTGCCGCCCGCCGCCAGAGCCTTCACGATGTCGCCGGAGTAGCGCAGACCGCCGTCGGCGATGAGGGGCACGCCTGTGCCCTTGAGAGCGCTGTAGACATCGTAGACAGCCGTGAGCTGCGGCACGCCCACACCGGCCACCACGCGCGTGGTGCATATACTGCCGGGGCCGATGCCCACCTTCACGCTGTCGGCGCCATTGTCGACCAAATATCTGGCCGCCTCGCCTGTGGCCACGTTGCCCACCACCACGTCGATGTCGGGGAACGCCGCCTTCACCTCCTTGAGCTTGCCGACCACGCCTTTGCTGTGGCCGTGGGCGGTGTCAATCACTATGGCGTCGCCTCCAGCCTCCACCAGAGCCTCGGCGCGTTGCAGCGTGTCGACTGTTACGCCGACACCGGCGGCCACGCGCAGCCGCCCCTTGTCGTCCTTGCAGGCCATCGGCTTGTCCTTGGCCTTGGTGATGTCCTTATAGGTGATGAGGCCCACCAAGTGGTTGTCCTTGTCCACCACCGGCAGCTTCTCTATCTTGTTCTCCTGCAGTATCTGCGCCGCGGCGCTGAGGTCGGTCTGCTGGTGGGTGGTTACGAGGTTGTCCTTCGTCATCACATCGTCGATCAACTTGTCCAAGTGGCGCTCGAAGCGCAGGTCGCGGTTGGTTACTATGCCCACGAGGTGCTTCTCGGCGTCGACCACGGGAATGCCGCCGATGTGGAACTCAGCCATCATGTCGAGCGCGTCCTTCACGGTGCGGCCCTTCTGTATCGTCACCGGGTCGTAGATCATGCCGTTCTCGGCCCTCTTCACTATGGCCACCTGACGGGCCTGCTCGTCGATGCTCATGTTCTTGTGGATCACGCCGATGCCGCCCTCACGGGCTATGGCTATGGCCATCGCGCTCTCGGTGACGGTGTCCATGGCGGCGGTGACAAACGGCACGTTGAGCTGTATGTGCCTTGAGAACATTGATTTCAGCTCCACTTCCTTGGGAAGCACCTCTGAATAAGCTGGGATAAGCAGGACGTCGTCGAAAGTGAGGCCGTCCATTACGATTTTGTCTGCAACAAATGATGCCATAAAATGTGTTTGAAATTTTATTGCGTGCAAATTTACTGTTTTTTTTCCAATCCCGTGGTGCACGCCTTTGGCTGCTTGCCTTTTTTAAGTGTATTTAACTGACACGCCACCCGCCGCCACCATGCCGCCGACTGTTGCCGCCGCAGGTCGCGAGGCCTGACTTGCCGATGGAAAGGGGCGCGGCCATGGCGCGGCAACGCCTCGCCCTTAGTTTGCGACACGTGCCAAAAATGTTTGCGGCACGTGTCAAAAACGTTTGCGGCACGTGCCAAAAATGTTTGCGGCACGTGTCCTACAATCCAAAAGAGCCTCCCTTGTCGCGTTGGAGCGGCCCTGTCCATTCTATGACACATTCTCTTTGGTGCTTTAAAGCTGCGGAAGTGGCAAAAAAAATGGCAGTTCCGCAGTTTTGAAGCATTTTTTTTGTTATCTTTGCACCAAAATCATGCCGTTTATGATAATAGGAAGAAAGAAAGAACAAGAGGAACTGAGGCGGGCCTACGAGTCGGAGTATTCCGAATTTATTTCGTGATTGAGCGAATCAAACCAATGACAACAGTGGACATGATAACGCACGTCTCTCCACGGCTATGTGGTGATGCTCCACAACGTGATAGAAAGCGAGAAGATGAAAATGGAACCTTGTGCAGTGGCCGTCCCCTGTGGCGGCCATCATTAATGTTCGACCTATTTTAAAATCGGTAATGACATTGTTTTATGGCCGCCACAGGGGACAGCCACTGCCATAGACTTTCATTGATTTGAAATCTATGAATGATGAAGGCTACATCAAGAAAAGAAAACTATTTTGCAATTTTAATGAAAGTAGCGTTTGGTAGTGGGAGTTTTTTTATAACTTTGCAGTCTGAAAAGTTATACACGATAATAAATGGCTGAAAGAAAACCAATAAAGACTGCCCTTGTGTCAGTCTTCCACAAGGATGGCTTGGAGGAGTTGCTGGCCAAGCTCAACAGCGAGGGTGTGAAGTTCCTTAGCACCGGCGGCACGCAGAAATTCATAGAAGGCCTGGGCTACGAGTGCCAGAAGGTGGAGGACGTCACCACCTATCCCTCAATCCTCGGCGGCAGGGTGAAGACCTTGCACCCCAAGATATTCGGAGGCATACTGGCCCGCCGCGACAACGCCGGCGACAGGCAGCAGATGGAGGAGTACCAGATACCGCAGATCGACCTTGTGGTGGTCGACCTCTATCCCTTCGAGCAGACCGTGGCAAGCGGAGCCTCAGAGCAGGACATAATAGAGAAAATCGACATAGGCGGCATCTCGCTCATACGCGCCGCCGCCAAGAACTTCCAGGATGTGGTCATAGTGCCGGGCAAGAAGCAGTACAGCGAGCTGCTGGCCTTGCTCAACGAGAAGGGCGCACAGACCGACATTGAAGACCGCCGCCACTTGGCCGAGGAGGCTTTTGCCACCAGCAGCCACTACGACACGGCCATCCACGACTGGTTTGCCAATCAGACTGATTAAACCGACCAGACCAATTAGACCAATAACAAAATCAAGATAACTATGGGATTCTTTTCATTCATCCAAGAAATAGCAATGGACCTTGGCACCGCCAACACCATCATCATCAGCGACGACAAGATAGTGGTGGACGAGCCTTCGGTGATAGCGCTCGACCGCCGCACCGACAAGATGATAGCCGTGGGTGGCGAGGCCAAGCAGATGGAGGGCAAGGAGCACGCCAACATACGCGTCACGCGGCCACTGCGCGACGGCGTGATAGCCGACTTCTCGGCCTGCGAGCAGATGATGCGCGGACTGATTAAGAAGGTGCACACGGGCACACGCCTCTTCTCGCCCTCACTGCGCATGGTGATCGGCGTGCCGTCGGGCTCTACCGAAGTGGAGCTGCGCGCCGTGCGCGACTCAGCCGAGCATGCCGACGGGCGTGATGTCTACCTTATCTTCGAGCCTATGGCGGCAGCCCTCGGCATCGGCATCGACGTTGAGGCTCCCGAGGGCAACATGATAGTCGACATAGGTGGCGGCAGCACCGAGATAGCAGTGATCTCGCTCGGCGGCATTGTGTCGAACAACTCCATCCGCGTGGCCGGCGACGACTTGAACGCCGACATCCAGGAGTACATGAGCCGCCAGCACAACGTGAAGGTGAGCGAGCGCATGGCCGAGCGCATCAAGATCAACGTGGGTTCGGCTCTGACCGACCTGGGCGACGAGGCTCCCGAGGACTACATCGTGCACGGCCCGAACCGCATCACCGCCCTGCCCATGGAGGTGCCGGTGTGCTATCAGGAGGTGGCCCACTGCCTCGACAAGACCGTGGCAAAGATAGAGAATGCCGTGCTGTCGGCCCTTGAGAACACACCACCAGAGCTCTATGCCGACATCGTGAAGAACGGCATCTACCTCAGCGGTGGCGGCGCATTGCTGCGTGGCCTCGACAAGCGGCTCACCGACAAGATTAACATACCGTTCCACATCGCCGACGACCCGCTCCACAGCGTGGCCAAGGGCGCCGGGATAGCACTGAAGAACGTCGACAAGTTCTCGTTCCTGATGAGGTAACCTCGCGGGAATGATGAGCGATGAATGTTGAATGTTGAGTTTTTGGCATTCAACATTTGTCGTCAGTAATCCTCCAAGCCGATGCACAACCTCGTAGAGTTCTTCACCCATTACAAGCACTGGTTTCTGTTCCTGCTGCTCGAAGTGGTGGCCATGGTGCTGCTCTTCCAGTTCAACAACTACCAGGGCAGCGTGTGGTTTACGTCGGCCAACGCCGTCAGCGGGCGGCTGCTCGCGGCTGAGAGCGAGGTGGTGAGCTATTTCCAATTGAAAGGAGCCAACGAGGCACTCACCCGCCGCAACATCGAGCTGGAGCAGCGCGTCAGCTACCTGAGCTCGCAACTCGCCGACAAGAAGGCCGCCGCCGACACCACCCAGCTGCACAACCCGCAGCAGAAGATACTTTCGCAGTACAAGCTCGTCGACGCCAAGGTGGTGAGCAACACCATCGACCGCGCCGACAACTTCATAACCATCGACCGTGGCTCGGCCGACGGAGTGGAGAAAGACATGGGCGTGGCCTGCGGCACAGGCGTGGTGGGCATAGTCTACCTCGTGTCGAGCCACTACTCGATAGTGATACCCGTGCTCAACACCAAGTCGAACATCAGCTGCGCCATCGAGAACCGCGGCTACTTCGGCTATCTGCACTGGAACGGAGGCGCAAGCGACGTGGCATTTGTCGACAACATACCCCGACACGCCCGCTTCAACCGAGGCGAGTACGTCGTCACCAGCGGCTACAGCTCGGTGTTTCCTCCAGGCCTCAGGGTGGGACGCATTGGCACCGTATACAACTCGCGCGACGGCCTCAGCTATCGGCTGAAGTTGAAACTATCGACCGACTTCTCGCGACTGCGCGACGTCTGCGTTCTCGACAACCGCGCCGTGCGCGAGCGGCTGGAACTGCTACAGGCAGCACAAGACAGTCTGCGCGGCACCAACATGTAACAACAAAGAAGAGAGAAAGGAAGAAAGTGGCAACCGAAATCATCCGCCGCCTTGTGGCTTTTGTGGTGCTATGCCTTGCGCAGGCGCTTGTGCTGAACCAGATCAGCCTGTTCGGCCATGCCACTCCACTGCTCTACATCTTCTTCGTCATCACCTTCCCGCGCAACTACTCGCGGGTGGGCATGCTGCTGTGGAGCTTCGCCATGGGCGTGGTGGTCGACACATTCACCAACACCCCTGGCGTGGCCACCGCCTCGCTCACGCTCATGGCCTTCATCCAGCCCGACCTGCTGCAGGTGTTCATCCCGCGCGAAAGTGCCGACGACCTCGTGCCCTCGGCCCAGACCTTGGGATGGGGCAGCTATGCCGTCTATGCCCTCATCATGACGCTGGCCTACTGTCTGGCATATTTCTCGCTTGAGGCTTTCAGCTTCTTCAACTGGCTGCTGTGGCTTGTCGACGCTTTCTCATCGGCCCTGCTCACCTACATATTTATAATGGTATTGGAAAGCTTCCGGCGCGGCAAGCCGGCATGACACACTGAAGCCCGATGGACAAGTTGAACTATAGCAACCGGCAGTATGTGATAGGCGGATTGGCTGTGGCCATTGTGCTTGTCTACTTGGTGCGCCTGTTCTTCCTCCAAATCATGAGCGACGACTACCGCAAGAGCGCCGACTCAAACGCTTTCCTGAAGAAGATAGAATATCCCGCCCGCGGCAACATAACCGACCGCAACGGCAAGTTGCTCGTCTACAACCAGCCCGCCTACGACCTGATGGTGGTGATGAACGAACAGAAGAACCGCATCGACACAGCCGAGTTCTGCGAGGCCCTTGGCATCAGCAAGGAGTACTACGCCAAGCGCATGGCCGACATCAAGGACCGCTCGAAGAACCCCGGCTACAGCCGCTTCACCGAGCAGCTGTTTATGAGCCAAGTGCCGGCGGCCGAGTTCAGTGCGTTTCAGGAGAAGCTCTACCGCTTCCCCGGCTTCTATGTGCAGCAGCGCACGGTGCGCCAATACCAGTACCCCTACGCCGGACTGCTGCTTGGCGACGTGGCCGAGGTGTCGCCGAGCGACATTGAGGCCGACGACTACTACCAGCCTGGCGACTACATAGGCAAGATGGGGTTGGAGCGATACTACGAGAAGGAGTTGCGCGGTCAGAAAGGCGTGAAGATAATGCTGCGCGACGCCCACGGGCGCATCAAGGGCAGCTATCAGAACGGCAAGTTCGACCAGCGGTCGGTGGCCGGCAAGGATCTCAGTCTCGGCCTCGACATCAACCTGCAGGCTCTCGGCGAACGGCTCATGGAGGGCAAGTTGGGTGCGATAGTGGCCATAGAGCCTCAGACAGGCGAGATTCTGGCCATGGTCAGCTCGCCCACGTTCGACCCGCGCGACATGGTGGGCAAGTTGCGCGGCCCCACCCAGCACCTGCTGAACAACGACCCCGCCCACCCCATGCTCAACCGCGCCATCATGGGCCAGTATCCACCCGGCTCGACGTTCAAGACAAGCCAGGGGCTTACCTTCCTCACAGAGCATATTGTCAACATCCACGACGCCTTCCCCTGCCATCACGGCTTCAACTTCCGCGGTCTGCACGTGGGCTGCCACGGCCACGCGTCGCCCATAGCCATCGAGGACGCCATCGAGACATCGTGCAACGCCTACTTCTGCTGGGGACTCTACTATATGCTGTCGAACCGCCGCCGCTACCGCAACCTCGACCAGGCCATGGACACGTGGCGCGACTACATGGTGTCGATGGGGTTCGGCTATAAGCTCGGTGTCGACCTGCCCGGCGAGAAGCGCGGCATGATACCCAACGCCAAGTTCTACGACAACGCCTTCAAACGGTGGAATCCGCTGTCGGTGATCAGCATCTCGATAGGACAGGGAGAGGTCAACCTGACGCCGCTGCAGATAGCCAACCTCGGAGCCACGATAGCCAACCGTGGCTACTACATCACGCCCCACGTGGTGCGCCGCGTGAAGGGCGAGCCCATCGACAAGAAATACACCGAGCGCCATTACACCAAGGCCAGCCGCTACGCCTACGACGTGATAGCCATGGGCATGCGCAAGTCGGTGCTCGGCGGCACGTGCCGTTCGGCCAACACGCCACTCTACGAGCTCTGCGGCAAGACAGGCACAGCCCAGAACCGCGGCCGCGACCACTCGGTGTTCATGGGCTTCGCGCCAATGAACGACCCGAAGATAGCCATTGCCGTCTATGTGGAGAACGGCGGCTGGGGGGCCGACTTCGGAGTGCCCATCGGCGCGCTGATGATAGAGCAGTTCATCATGGGCAAACTCTCGGCCTCTTCGGAAGCAAGGGCAGAGGCCATGCAGCACCGCCACATCCACTACGACTTCGTCAGACCGATGACCCACGCCGACTCGGTGCGCATGGACAGCGTCAAGCGGCTGAAGGCTGAGGAAGAAGCCTTGCGCAAGGCCCAGGCCAAGGAGCACGAGGAGGAGATACAGGCCATAGAGGGCAAGACGGCTGGCGAAGAGGTGTCGGGCACAACCCCTGAGACCAAGAGCGAGGCATTGAAAGAAGAGGAGCAACAAGAAGAGAAGAAAACCGAGGAACGCAAAAAGAACAATAGTGAGGGACTTGTAAATGACGAACGCAGAGCAAAAGGCGAGTAAGCCCACAGGAGTGCTTGGCAGCTTGGACTGGTGGACAATAGCCATCTATCTGATGCTGCTCATCTTCGGGTGGATCAGCGTGTGCGGCGCAAGCTACACCTACGGCGACAACGACATATTCAGTTTGTCGTCGCGCTCGGGCATGCAGATAGTGTGGATAGCCACGAGCATCGTCCTGGGCCTCGTCATCCTGCTGCTCGACGACCGCTTCTTCGACACTTTCTCGTTTGTCATCTACGCCGCCTTCATGGTGCTGCTGTTCATCACCATATTCAACCCCCACACCATCAAGGGCTCGCGGTCGTGGCTCGTGCTTGGGCCACTCAGGTTGCAGCCGGCCGAGTTCGCCAAGTTTGCCACGGCGTTGGCCGTGTCGAAGCTGATGAGCACCTACGGCTTCGACATTCACAATCCGCGCCACTTCGCCGCTGCGGCGGGCATAGTGCTGCTGCCCGTGCTGCTCATCATCGGCCAGCGCGAGACTGGCTCTGCCTTGGTCTACCTCTCGTTCTTCCTTATGTTCTATCGCGAGGGCATGACTGGCTCGGTGCTCTTCACGGCCTTCGCCATGGTGGTCTACTTCGTGCTTGGCATAAAGTTTGAGAACGTCATGCTGTGGGACATGCCCGCCTCGGTGGGCAAGTTTGTGGTGTTTCTGCTCATCCAGCTCTTCACCGCGCTCATGGTCTACGCCTCCATCGGCTCGGCCAAGCAGATGCGCCTCATCATGTACTACTGCTTTGGCATAACCCTGGCATTCCTGCTCTTCTCCGGCTACGTGATTCCGTTCGACATCGTGTGGGTGCAGCTGGGCATCACTGTGCTCTTAGTGGTCTACCTGCTGTTCTGCTATCTGCGATCCCATCTGAAGCCCTACCTGCTGATAGCGTTGTTCACGTTGGGCAGCGTCGGCTTCTTCTACAGTGCCGACTATATGCTCAACAACGTCCTGGAGGAGCACCAGCGCGTCAGAATCAACGTGCTGCTCGGTCTCGACGACGACTTGGCCGGCGCGGGCTACAACGTCCACCAGAGCGAAATAGCCATCGGGTCAGGCGGGCTGAGGGGCAAGGGCTTCCTCAATGGCACGCAGACCAAGCTGAAGTTTGTGCCCGAACAGGACACCGACTTCATCTTCTGCACCGTGGGCGAGGAGGAGGGCTTCGTTGGCTCGGCGGCGGTACTGCTTCTGTTTCTCGCATTGATATTGCGGTTGATAAAGCTTGCCGAGCGACAACCTTTCACTTTCGGGCGCGTCTATGGCTATTGTGTGGTCAGCGTGTTCCTCTTCCACGTGTTCATCAACGTGGGCATGGTGCTCGGCCTGACGCCCGTCATCGGCATTCCGCTGCCATTCTTCAGCTATGGTGGCAGTTCGCTGTGGGGCTTCACCATCCTGCTGTTCATCTTCCTGCGCATCGACGCCGGCCGCAACCTGGCGCAGAACAGATAGCTATTTAGATTTGAGAATTGAGAATTGAGAATTGAGAGTTGAGAATTGAGAGTTGAGAGTTGAGAATTGAGGATTCCTGAAACTCAGACTCTATCCTCAATAGATATTAATTCTAAATGATTATCCGCAATTGGCAGAGAAGCCTTGCTTAATTCACAAGTGAATGTACCTCTTGCAGGGTGCGGCCCTTGTGGCCGTCCGCAGCACAAACGATATCCAATGTGGATGCGGACGGCCACAAGGGCCGCACCCTGCATTGGGATGTTTTCTGCTGTAGGCGGATAATCATACTATTCTAAATCCTCAATTCTCAAATCTCAATCCTCAATTCAACAAAGTGTCTTCGCCGCCCCAAGTATCCCATGTCGCCCTGATGCCTATAGGCCTCGCGCTCGAAACGAATGTTGAAATAGGCTTTCATCCTGTCGCGATACTTCACAAGCAACCACAGCCACTCCACCACATACCACAAATAGAACACCACAAAGCCAAGCTCCACCATCTGGGCCGTGTGGATGCGCTCGTGGTTCAGCTCCACGGCGCTTAGGGGCCTCACCGCCAGCACCGTGCCAAACAAATTGATGGCTATGAAATCGTGGCCGTATGCTATGCGCTTGATATGTCTTACTCTGGTTTTCATCACTTCCGCTTGAATTAATTAGATGTGCCCATCCCGCTTGTAGTTGTTAACGAAGTCGCCAATGGTCTGTCCCGTCATCTGCTTGAAGAAGCGCATCAGGTGGTTTGGTTCAGAGAAGTTCAGGCGGAAAGCTATCTGCTTTATGCTGTCGTCGGTGAAGAGCAGCGACTGCTTCACCTCCTGCAGCAGACGTTGCCGGAGCAAATGACTTGCGCTGACACCAAACTCGTTCATCACGGCCTTGTTAAGCGTTACGCGACTCAGGTGCATCATCTCTGCATAGTCCTCCACTCGGTTCTTCTTGCACACGTTGGCCTCTAAGAGCTGCTTATACTGGTAGGCATAGTTGTTTTGCGGCGGGGCGAAAGGCAGGTTGAAGCGGCGGGCATAGAGGCGGTTGAGCTTCAGCAGAAACTCATAGAGGTAGGCCAGTATCATCTGGTAGCTGTCGGCCACGGGGTCGCGCAGTTCGCCCTTCATTTCCTTCAGCAGCTCGAGCAGAGGAGCCGACTCGGCGTCGGAGATGTTGAAATAGGTCGGCGTGTCGTTCTGATAGCAGTAGAGCAGCCGGTACATGAAGTACTTGTCGGTGAAGAAGTTGTTGATGAACTCCTCTTGAAACACAAGGAAAGTATAGTCGAGGTGCAGGTCGTCGCAGTGCCACTCCTGGTGCTGATAGGGCGAGATGATGAGCAGCATGCCGTCGCTGAGGCCGACACGTTCGCCGTTCAGGATCATCCATCCGTTGGCGCGGCGGAAGAAGTAGAACTCGAAGAAGTCGGTCTGGTATCGCTCGCTGAAGTGGAACCACGGTGCCTTCTCCGAGCTGTCGGCGGTGTTGAGCAGGAAGTCAACACCGCACGAAGTCTTAGTGTAGCGCATCAGGGCCAGCTGGTGGTCGGTCTTTTCGGGAAACGCGCCTATACGGTCGCGCTTGTTTTCTGTTTTCAACATGGTGTTTACATCTCTATCCGATGCAAAGTTAAGCAAAATCGGGCAATGCAGAGGCAACAAATTCGACCTTTTTATCATTTTGGTAGTTCTGTAGCGTTAATTGGTAGCGACAGCGCAAACATTCCATCGTACCTTTGCACCAGATAAAAAGAAAGGAAACAGACAAATGACATTCTATGAGAACCTGGTGATGCAGACGCAGCAAAACTACTCGATGTATTACCAAATTTACCAACAGGGTGGCTCACCCTACAAGATGAGCACGAGACCCAAGCCTGAATGGAAAGAGCAGATAAGGCAGATGGCCGAGGCTGTCAGGTGGGCCGATTGCATACTCGTGGGCGGAGCGTCGGGGTTGTCGGCTGCCGGCGGTGGCGACTTCTACTATGGCGACACTCCGTCGTTTCGCAAGTACTTCGGTCGTTTTGCCGAGAAGTATGGCATAAAGGGCGCGTTCAACGGCACCTTCCGCCACTGGGACACGCCCAACGAGAAGTGGGCTTTCATGGCCACATTCCTCCACACCACCCAGAACGCGCCACTGCGTGAGCCTTACAAGGACTTGGACGCCATAATCAGGGGCAAGGATTTCTTCGTGCTGACCACCAACCAGGACACGCAGTTCATGCGCCTCTATCCCGAGAGCAAGGTGGCCGAGATACAGGGCGACCACCGCTTCTTGCAATGCTCGCACTGCTGCACTGACGATGTGTGGGACGCCGTGGAGCCAGTAAACAAGATGGTTGAGTCGCTTGGCGAAGACAAGACCGCCGTGCCCGATGAACTCATTCCACGTTGTCAGCATTGCGGAGCCGAGGCGTTCCCGTGGGTGCGCGGCTACGGCAACTTCCTTGAGGGCAAGAAATATCAGGAGCAATACCAAAAGGTGAGCGACTGGATCAAGAGCCACACTGGCAAGAAAATCCTCTTCCTTGAGCTTGGCGTGGGCCGGCTGACGCCCATGTTCATCCAAGAGCCGTTCTGGAACCTGACCCTCGCACTGCCCAACGCCAGATATGTCGCTGTCAACAACAAGTACGACTTCCTACCCGAGCAGATTGAGGATAAGGGGCAAGTCATTGTGGGCGACATAGCGCAGGTGCTGAAAGAAGTGAGAGACGAAATGAGCAAGAAGGATTAAGAAAATGAACAAGATTGAGAAAGCAAAAGAGTGGATAACCAACGCCGACGCACTGCTCATCGGCGCAAGCAACGGCCTGTCGATAGCCGAGGGCTACCACATCTTCGCCAACAACGACATGTTCCGTCGGCAGTTCGGCGACTTGCAACGGCGGTTCGGCATAACGAGCGTCATACAGGGATGCTTCTACGACTATCCCACCGAGGCCGACCGCACGGAGTTCTTCAGCCGCCTCGTTAGATACTGGATTACCGATTACAAGCCGTCGCAGGTGATGAAGAACTTGCGCACGCTGGTCGGACAGAAACCATACTTCATCGTGACCTCCAACGGCGACACCCATCTTGAGCTCTCTGGCTTCGACGCGCGACGCGTCTTCGAGATAGAGGGAACGTTTCTCAACGCTTTCGGCCAAGTGGACGACAAGTCGCGACAATTGCAGTCCTTCGTGGAGCAATATTCCAGCCAAAGGCTCGTTATAATGGAGTTGGGCATAGGCATGAGAAACACGCTCATAAAGCGGCCACTGATGCAACTCGCGGCGCAACTGCCACGGTCGCGTTACATCACCCTCAACCTTGAGCGGGAGCTCTATGTGCCCTCAGCTCTTGGCGACCGTGGCTTGGGCTTGGCTGGCGACATCGGGCAGACACTGAGTGAGCTCAATGCAGCCGCCAAACAATGATGGACTCGCTATCCTGCACTACCATTATATTGTGGTTGCACCATATGCAAGGAGAATGTATCAGCGAAGGCCAGTGAATGTAGACTATAATGAATATCCACCAAATGAAAATGGCAGACCCTCGGAGCGGACATTACCGCCAAAACGGACGGGGCAGCACCGCCTACGATTCATTCGTGCCAGTGCCATTGCAACAGGTGGAGCTTAGCGGCATCGACGAACTGAGTCAACTTGCCGACAAGGCCATGGCTCTGCTTCGCAAAAGGAACGCTGAGGGACAGGACAAATCGCAAGATGAGGCAGAATCGTCGGTCAACCTCGCTTGGAATGTTCCGCCACTCCTACTTTTGGCCTCCAATGATGAGACTGCCACAAAAATAAAGGCCGACCAAACGAACCTGCTGAAAGCCCTCGACTATGGCATCAGCCACCTGCAAGTCTTGCCTTTGTCTGGCCGTATCATTAAGGATATGCACTGGCTGGCCATGCAGGGCGAGTACAACGAGAAGTCTTACCCTGGCGAGTTCCGCACCTCGCCCGTGTGGATAGGCACTGAGGACGACACCCTCGCCACAGCACCGTTTGTTCCACCCTCACCCACCGACATGCTTGCCGCATTCTACGACCTCGAGCAATTCATCAACGCTCCCGACCACTTGCACCCACTCATCAAGGCATCCCTCATCCACTACCAGTTTGAGGCCATCCACCCGTTCATCGACGGCAACGGGCGCATTGGCCGCCTGCTCACGCTGCTCTTTCTCGTCGATCGGGGCATTCTTCATGGCTGCACGGTAAACTTGTCCAGGGCTTTCCATCTGCGGCAGTTCCAATATTACTCTGGCATAGCCTCGGTAGAGGTGTCTGGCTGCTACGAGAAGTGGGTGCGGTTCTTCCTCAATGCGCTGAGTATGGCATGAAAAATATTTGGCTTCATTTTCCTGCGTAGCGAAAGACCTTTCCCTACGTAGTAAAAAATCTTTTCCTATAGGGTTCCGACATCGGCGGAGGCACTTTCACCCCACAACGCCAATGCCTTTGCCCCTCAGAAACAGTGTCTTTGCCCCGTGGAGGCAGTGCGATGACGAATCATGCACCTGCGGTTTTGCGGCCATCGGGCTTAAATCGGTTGAGCCCAGTGCTGTGATTGGCAACTTTCGGTAGCCCTTCGTCCATCACCCAAGATTGCGTGAAATCCACTTTTTAGCCCTTACGACGAGGCTGTATGTTTTCTTTTTGCTATCTTTGCGCTGAAATGTGACAAGGCGTGTCCAAACGGCTCTCCGTTTACATTTGAAAACATCATTAACATAAATGCCAGATTTAACGATGAAAAAGCTACTGATTACACTGACAATGCTCTTGGCTTGGCAATTTATGCCCGCTCAACAAAACGTTTGGGAGCGCAAGGAAGTCGACGGTTTCTTTGGTTTCTACAACAAGGCTGGAAAGTGCATGATCTCTCCAGTATTCGCTGACGCTGATTATATGTTCCTATTTGATGTCGCGGCTGTAGAGCCCCAGAAAGGCAAAGGGTGGCGGCTTATCGACAGGAAGGGCAACTACGTAACGAAAGATGTCTACGCATTCTGGCACAAGCCGAATGTCTCCCAGTGGAAATATATCATTGTGGCTGGTGATGACAGCCAGTATGCCATCGACTATAGGGGCAAGGCAGTGTCGTCGGAATATTATCGGATTGAGCCGCTATATAACTCATCTTCGTGGTATTCTGGACTCTTTTATAATTATTTGATGGGCATGGAGACGGGATATGACTATTGGGCTTATTGCTACAAAGCCATCTCGCGCGACAAAAGGCGGGTTGACATCTTGGGAGCCGGTTTCAAGCCAATCACGTCGTTCTCCATAGATTGTGATTACCATTTTATTTCAGCAGACCAGGACTACACCACGCCTCTGCTTATCTGTTATTATGATGGCGCTTCCCACAATGTGGTGAACTATGGGGGCGAAAAGCTCATCGCAGGAAAATACACCTTGGAGTCGGCCCGCATCAGCAAGGCTACTTTTGTAAAGGCGGGTGGGCCTGCAAATCTATATACTCAAGAGGAATTGGACAGCATCTGGTTCTTTCTTGGGGCAGACAAGTCGCAATACAAGATGAAGAGCGGCGGCGGCACGATGAAGATGAAAAGTTTCGACGTGTATGACATCACCGGGAAAGTG
Source organism: uncultured Prevotella sp. (assembly GCA_964602785.1). GTDB lineage: Bacteria > Bacteroidota > Bacteroidia > Bacteroidales > Bacteroidaceae > Prevotella. Next base: position 26,647 of record CAZRSL010000012.1, on the reverse strand, counting down.
ATAGCCAAAGACGTCAAGTACAGCCGGGCGAAATACACCCTGAGCGACGTCAAGTTCCTGCGACAATATATAGTGCCATACCTTCAGCAGAAAGAAGCCAACCGCGTTGCTGTGGAGAGCAAGCTCATCAAGCCATACCGCACTTTCCTCGCCGCCTACAAGGCATTCTCGGCCAAGCTCCCCAAGAAGCCTGGCTATGCCGGCAACAATATGGCAAGTTTGAAGAAGAGGGCTGATGCGGAACGGAAGAGGCTTGCGCAGGAAAACGCGCGGAAGAAGCGGGAAACAGCCAAGCAGCAGGCTGAGGCAAGGCAGCAAGCCGCGGCAAGGCAACAGGCCAGAGAAGAGGCGGCCAGGCAATCGACCCCGACGCAAAGCCAGACATCAGGCAATGTCTACATCCCCTACAATGTTTACGAAGGCTCGTCAAGCACGGGCGTCGGACAATCGTCGTCTGCCGGCAACGACAAGCGCGTTTGCGTGCTTTGCGGTGGCTCTGGTAAGTGCTCATCGCAAGGCCCCGCTGACAAAAGCCATTGCCATGGCAGTGGAAAGTGCGCGCTTTGCTCCGGCACCGGAGTGATGCGCCACCTCGGGCAGACCATCGTTTGCTCTGGTTGCCATGGCAAGAAAATATGCAGCTATTGCAACGGGACTGGCCAATGCCACCTTTGCGGCGGCCTTGGATACAGGTAGTGGCTGCCTTAGCCACAGCGCCGTTTGTCCTACCCTCACCCACCGACATGCTTGCCGCATTCTACGACCTCGAGCAATACATCAACGCTCCCGACCACTTGCACCCGCTCATCAAGGCAGCCCTCATCCACTATCAGTTTGAGGCCATCCACCCGTTCATCGACGGCAACGGGCGCGTGGGCCGTCTGCTCACGTTGCTTTTCCTTATCAATCGCGGCATCCTTCATGGTTGCACAGCCAACATATCCCGCATCCTCCATCTGCGTCAATTCCAATACTACTCCAGCATAGCCTCTGTGGAGGTGTCTGGAACCTACGAGAAGTGGATTAGCTTCTTTCTCAACGCACTGTGCCAAGCGTAAAAGGCAATGCCAGACATTGGCCCCAACAGTGGCAAAGTATCCCGTCAGCAGTCTGAAACAGGCACTTTTTATGCCGCAACAATCACCTTATGCAAATGTTTTCCTCCATTATTCGGCAAGAATAAAACAATACTGTTTTTGTTAAACTCCGATTTTTCACAATAATAACGGTAAGAAAACGTTTAAATAGAAATACAGTTAAGAATAATTAGGCTCAAATGATAGACTATATACGAGGCGAGTTGGCCGAGCTGACGCCCGCAATGGCTGTGATAGAGGCCAGCGGCGTGGGCTTCGCACTCAACATTTCGCTCAACACATACTCTGCCTTGCAGGGCAACAAGCAGACAAAATTGTTTGTCCACGAGGCTCTTGTGGCCGGTGGACGCGACGACAGCTACACGCTCTACGGCTTCGCCACCCGCCAGGAACGCGAGCTCTACCGTATGCTGATCAGCGTGAGCGGGGTGGGCGCCAACACGGCGAGGATGATCCTCTCGGCCGCTACGCCCGCTGAGCTGTGCAACGTGATAGCCTCCGGCGACGAGCGGATGCTGAAGAGCGTGAAAGGCATCGGCCTGCGCACCGCCCAGCGCATCATCGTCGACTTGAAGGACAAGATCGTGTCCAGCGGCATAGCCCAGGAGCTGCACGCCACGGCTGGCGGCGCGGCTCCCGACTACGACACCACCGTGAAGGACGAGGCCGTCTCGGCCCTGACCATGCTGGGCTTCTCGCCAGCGCCCTCGGCCAAGGTGGTGGTGGCCATACTCTCGAAGAACCCCGACTTGCCTGTGGAGCAGGTGGTGAAGCAAGCCCTGAAAATGATAAAGTAGCATCTACCCCAAGTTGAAATCCCGACCTTACATCTTCATACTACTATTGGCAATGGCAGCCGTGGCCGCAGTGGCCTCGACGGTGATGGTCGTGCCCGGAGGTTTGGCAGCGCTCAGGGGGCTTGTACCCCCCGGCGACACCGCCAAGGTGAAGATGCCCGACGTGATCATCGACGACGAGACCATACCCGACAGCCTGCTCAACCCGCGCTGGTCCGTTCAGCGCACCACCCCTATCACCGAGAGCGACCTGCGCCAAAACTCCACCGACCTGAACCGCCCGGAGGACTTGAAGTATGAGGTGGAGTACAACGACAGCATCGACCGCTACATCATCGGCACCAAGATAGGCGACACCTACGTCAACGCACCCATCATGATGACGCCCGAGGAATATATGCGGTGGAGCGAGAAGCAAAGCTGGGCCGACTACTACCGCTCGAAAAACCAGGAGATACTACAGACCAAGGGTAAGGAGAAGTTCGACTTCAGCGACATGCACTTCAGCCTTGGCCCGGCCGAGAAGATATTTGGCCCAGGCGGCGTGCGCATCAAGACCCGCGGCACTGCCGAACTGAAATTCGGACTGACCAACAAGAAAATCGACAACCCCTCGCTGCCCATCCGCAACCGCAACGTAACGTCGATGAACTTCGACGAGAAGGTGAACATCAACGTCAATGGCAAAATCGGCGACAAGATGGACTTGAACCTGAACTACAACACCGACGCCACCTTCGACTTCGACACGCAGAACATGAAGCTGAAGTACGACGGCAAGGAGGACGAAATCATCAAGCTCGTTGAGGCTGGCAACATCTCGTTCCCGTCGAACAACTCGCTCGTGCGCGGTGCCAGCAGTCTGTTCGGCATCCGCACCGACATGCAGTTCGGCAAACTGAAGTTGCAGTTGGCACTGTCGCAGAAGAAATCGTCGAGCAAGAGCGTCAGCTCAAAGGGCGGTGTCCAGCTGACCCCGTTCGAGATTGACGCCGCCGACTATGAGGAGAACCGCCACTTCTTCCTGGCCCAGTACTTCCGCGAGCACTACGACAACGCCATGAAGACGCTGCCCAACATGACCACAGGCATCACCATCAACCGCGTGGAGATATGGGTTACCAACAACACGGCCACCACCGCCAACACCCGCAACATAGTGGCACTGACCGACCTCGGCGAGAACTCAACCGTGAGCAACCCGATGTGGAGCGCCAACGGAATGCCCACTCCCTCTAACAACGCCAACACTGAGTATGCCACCGTGAAGGCCAATGACGCCGTGCGCGACATCGACCAGGCCGGCGACGTGCTCACGGGCATGGGACTGGTTGGCGGCAGCGACTACGAGAAGCTGCAGAGCGCAAGGCTGCTCAGCTCGTCGGAATACACTGTGAACACCGCCCTGGGCTATGTCTCGCTGCGCACCGGCCTGCAGACCGACCAGGTGCTGGCCATAGCATTTGAGTACACCTACGGCGGCGTAACCTATCAGGTGGGCGAGTTCTCCAGCGACCGCACCAACGCCAACGAGGCCTTGATAGTGAAATCGCTCAAGAACACCAGCAACAACCCGCAACAGGGCAACTGGCGGCTGATGATGAAGAACGTTTACTATCTGGCCTCGACGGTGGAGAAAGACAAGTTCCGCCTCGACGTGAAATACCAGAGCGACACCACAGGTGTCTATCTGAGCTACATTCCCGAGCCGCAAGTCAAGGCGCAGACCATCATCAAGGACCTTGGCGCCGACCGCCTTGACAACAACAACCGCGCCAACAGCAACGGCTACTTCGACTACGTGGAGGGCTACACCGTGAGCAACGGCCGCGTGTTCTTCCCCGCCGCCGAGCCCTTCGGCAGCTACATGTACAACTTCCTCGTAGGCAAAGGCGTGTCGGCCGACCGCGCCGCCACCTACGCCTTCACCGAGCTCTACGACTCCACCAAGACCATTGCTAAGCAGATAGCCGAGAAGAACAAGTATCAGTTAGTGGGCCAGTTCCGCGGCACGTCGGCCAACGTGATCTCGCTCGGAGCCTACAACGTGCCGCAAGGCTCGGTGGTGGTTACTGCCGGCGGCGTAACGCTGACCGAGGGCTCCGACTATAGCGTCGACTACAACGCTGGCGAGGTTACGATACTCAACCAGAGCATCATCGACGCTGGCACGCAGGTGAACGTCTCGCTTGAGAGCCAGACCGACTACGCCCAGCAGCGCAAGACGATGATAGGGCTGAACTGGGAGTACGACTTCTCGAAGAACTTCATACTCGGCGGCACATTCCAGCACCTGAGCGAGCAGGCCCTCACCACCAAGGTCAGCATGGGTTCTGAGCCGCTCAACAACACTATCTGGGGCCTTAACCTGTCGTGGAAGAAGGAGAGCCAGTGGCTCACCAACATGCTCAACAAGATACCGTTCCTACACGTCACCAAGCCCAGCTACATCTCGTTTGAGGCCGAGTTCGCCCAACTCATAGCGGGCCAGAGCAGCGGCGTGCAGGACAACGCAAGCTACATCGACGACTTCGAGAACACCAAGAACACCATCGACGTGTCGACACCGCAGTCGTGGATCATATCGTCGGTGCCGACAATGTTCCCCGAATCGCAAGACAAGACCACCCTGTCCAGTGGCTACAACCGCTCGCTCTTGGCCTGGTACAACATCGACCCGCTGTTCACACGCCGCAGCTCGTCGCTCACCCCGAGCCACATCAAGAGCGACCTCGACCAGCTGTCGAACTGGTATGTGCGCGAGATCTACGTCAGCGAGCTCTACCCCAACCGCGACCAGAGCAGCTACAACGGCGCCACGAGCACGCTGCCCATACTCAACTTGGCATTCTATCCCAACGAGCGCGGCCCCTACAACTTCACATCTAACCTCAATGCCAACGGCACGCTGGCCAACCCCGCCGGCTCGTGGGGCGGCATGATGCGCAAGCTCGACACCAACGACTTCGAGACGGCCAACATCGAATACATTGAGTTCTGGATGCTCGACCCGTTCATCTACACCAGAGAGGAAGGCACAGCCTCGCAGCACGGCGGCGACTTCTACATCGACCTTGGCGAGGTGAGCGAGGACGTGCTCCACGACGGCAAGAAATTCTACGAGAGCGGAATGCCCGTCGACGGCTCTGAGAGCTGGACCGACACGCAGTGGGGCCACATTCCCACCCAGCCCACGGTTACCTACGCCTTCGCCACCACCTCGGGCAGCCGTGAGCGGCAGGACGTGGGCTTCAACGGCCTGACCGACGACGAGGAGCAGACGTTCTATCAGGACTACCTCAACCGCATTCAGGGCGTGGTCAGCCCAGCCGTGTTCGACTCCATCGTGGCCGCCCACGACCTGGCCAACGACGACTATCACTACTTCCGCGGCAGCGACCTCGACGAGCGCCGCGCCAGCATACTGGAACGCTACAAGCGCATCAATATGCCGCAGGGCAACTCGCCCGACCAGGAAAACAACACCGAGGGCTACGACACCAGCTACAAGACCACGCCCGACGTGGAGGACATCAACCAGGACTACACGCTCAACGAATATGAGAAGTACTACCAGTACCACGTCTCCATCCGCCCGGAGGACCTCGTGGTGGGCGAGAACCACATCGTCGACCGCCGCGTCGACCGCCGCAAACTGCGCAACGGCAACACCGAGGAGGTGAACTGGTATCAGTTCCGCATTCCGCTCGACGACTTCGAGCGCAAGTATGGTGCCATCAGCGACTTCACCAGCATCCGCTTCATGCGCATGTTCCTCACTGGCTTCTCCCAGCCCATCGTGCTGCGCTTCGGCAGCCTCGACCTGGTAAGGGGCGAGTGGCGCGTCTACGAGCAGAACCTTGAGACCTCGGGCAGCACATCGGGCAAGCTGGCGGTGAGCGCGGTCAACATCGAGGAGAACAACGACAAAATCCCAGTCAACTATGTGCTGCCGCCGGGCATCCGCCGCGGACAGGACCCCACCCAGCCGCAGCTCGTCGAGGAGAACGAGCAGGCTCTGGCCATGACCGTCACCAACCTGGGCAACCGCGAGTCGAAGGCCGTCTACAAGAACACCACCCTCGACCTGCGCCAGTACAAGCAATTGCAGATGTTTGTCCACGCCAACGCCTTCGAGCAGAACACCACCAATCTGGAGGACAACCAGCTGGCCGTGTTCATCCGCCTCGGCTCCGACTACAAGAACAACTACTACGAGTATGAGATACCGCTGAAGCTGACCGCGCCCGGCAACTACAACCGCTACGACGCCAACCAGGTGCGCGAGGTGTGGCCGGAGGACAACATGCTCAACATACAGCTCTCACTCCTGACCGGCATCAAGCGCAACCGCAACCGCGCCAAGGCCCAGGGCACCGCGTCGTACAACGTGGCCTACGAAGAGTACGACCCTGACCACCCGAACAACAAGATCACCATCATGGGCAACCCGACGCTCGGCGAGGTGAAGACGATGATGATTGGCGTCAGGAACCTGGCGACCAACGCCAAGTCGGGCGAGGTGTGGGTCAACGAACTGCGACTGAGAGAGTTCAACAACGAGGGCGGATGGGCCGCACAAGGCAACCTCAACCTGCAGCTGAGCGACTTCGGCACCGTCAACGTGCAGGGCAGCTACCAGAGCGAGGGCTTCGGCGGGCTGGAGGAGGGCGTCAGCCAGCGGTCGACCGACAACTACAGCTCCTACTCGGCCACCGCCAACCTGGAGTTGGGCAAGTTCTTCCCCGACAAGGCCAAGGTCTCGGCACCGCTCTACTACAGCGTTACCAAGGAGCAGAGCCGCCCGAAATACAATCCGCTCGACACCGACATGCTGCTCGAGGAGAGCCTCGACGCCATGGAGGGCCACGAGCGCGACTCGATAGAGAACATTGCCGTTACCAAGACCACCACGACCAACTTCTCGCTCAGCAACGTGCGCGTCGGCATCGCCACCAAACGCCACCCCATGCCCTACGACCCGGCCAACTTCTCGTTCAGCTACAGCCACAGCCACGCCCACACGCAGGGCGAGACAGTGGTCTATGAGAACACCGACTCGTGGCGCGGCTCGCTCAACTACAACTGGGTGCCAGTCTACAAGGCGTGGGAGCCATTCCGTAAACTCATAAAGAGCAAGTCGAAGTGGTTTGAAATACTCAAACGTTTCGGCCTGAACTGGCTGCCGCAGAGCGTGGCCTTCAACACCGAGATGACGCGCGACTACCACGAACTGCAGGAGCGTGACATGGAGAGCACCGAGAACAGTCTGCTGCCAGCCACGTTCGACGACCAGTTCCGCTGGAACCGCGACTTCTCACTGCGCTGGGACCTGACGAAGAACCTGCATGCCAACTTCCAGAGTGCGACGCGGGCTGAGATAGAGGAGCCATACGTTCAGGTGAACAAAGACCTCTATCCCGACCAGTACCAAGCATGGAAGGACTCAGTGTGGACAAGCATCAAGCATCTTGGCGCACCGCTCGACTACAACCAACAGTTCACCGCATCCTACCAACTGCCGCTCAACCTGATACCCGCGTTCGACTGGGTCAACGCCGACGCCAGCTACTCATCGGCCTACACGTGGAACCGAGGCACCGAGCTCGACGACGGCACCTCGCTCGGCAACACCGTCAACACCAACCGCACGCTCAACATCAACGGCACGTTCAGCATGGAGAAGCTCTACAACCACATACCGTTCCTAAAGGCCACCAACGAGCGTTTCAACAAGAACCCGCGCCAGACCCAGGCCAAGCGCAACACCAAAATGGAAGCGGCCAAGAAGAACATGGCCGGCGGCAACAAACAGGACGATAAGAACAAGCAAGCCGACAAGAACAAGCAGAACGACAACAAGAAGACGCTGCCCAAGAACAAGAACAGCTTTGAGAAGGAGATTACCATCAAGGCCGACACCGCCATCATCATCAGCCACAACAAGAAGACCAAGCGGCTCACCGTTTCGGCTAAGACCGAGGACGGCAAGACCTTCAAGCTGAAGTGGCGCAAGGTGGACAACAACAAGATAAAGCTGTTCAACAAGACCGACTCCATGATACGCTTCAAGCTGACCGTTACGCCCAAGGAGCCGCTCGAGAACCAGAAGTGGTACAAGACGGCGCAGTGCATAGCCCGCGTGCTGATGATGGTGCGCAACGTCAGCTTCACCTATCGCAACCAGTACTCCATGTCGCTGCCGGGCTTCATGCCCACAGTGGGCAACGCCTTCGGACAGAGCCGCCGCGACGGCTTCCTCTCGCCGGGTCTCGACTTTGCCTTCGGCATGATCGACGACGACTACATTGGCAAGGCTCGCGAGCGCGGATGGCTGCTCATGAACGACAGCGTGGCCACGCCTGCCGCCACAAGCAAGACCGAAGACCTGCAGCTGCGCGTTACGCTCGAACCCATCAAGGACTTGAAGATCGACCTCAATGCCTCGCGCACCGAGACCAAGGCAAAGACTATACAATATATGTATTACGGCTCGCCCACCACGCAGACCGGACAGTTTACCATGACCACCATCTCACTGAAGTCGGCATTCGAGGGCATGGGCGATGCCAACAACGGCTACCACAGCAAGACGTTCGACAAGTTCCGCTCGTCGCTCGCCGCCTATCGCGACCGCGTGGAGGCGCAGTATGCCGGAGCGGTCTACCCCGACGGCTCAACACTGGCCGGACAGACCTTTGACCCGGCCAACGGCGCCATCGACCAGTACAGCGCCGACGTGATGGTGCCGGCGTTCCTCAACGCCTACACCAGCATGGGCTCGAGCAACCTGAGCATCTTCCCCAAACTGTCACGTCTGCTGCCCAACTGGACGATACGCTACAGCGGACTGACCAAGTTGCCGATCTTTGCCAACATCTTCAAGAGCGTCAACATCAACCACTCCTACAAGAGTATCTACGCCGTGGGAGCCTACAGCAGCTACAGCACCTATATGGAATATATGAACGGCCTCGGCTTCATAACCAACACCGACGACCAGCTCGTGCCAAGCTCCATGTTCAACGTCTCGCAGGTGAGCCTCAACGAGAGCTTCTCGCCGCTGCTCGGCGTCGACGTTACACTGCTGAACGACCTCACGGCAAAACTGGAATACCGCCAGACACGCGTGCTCTCACTCTCGATGACGAGCGTTCAGCTCAACGAGTCGACGAGCAAGGACTGGGTGGTCGGCCTGGGCTACAAGATAAACAACCTAAACCTTTTCGGCGGAGGCAACAGCCGAAAGGTGAAGGGCGGACGAGGCAACAAGAACAACCAGCAGCAGAACCAGCGCAACCAGAACGTGCGCAACCAGAACGGCGGACTCAACCACGACCTCAACCTGCGCCTCGACTTCAGCTACCGCAAGCAGGCGGCCATCAGCCGCGACATCAGCTCCGGCCTCAGCTCAGCGTCGAGCGGCAACACGGCCCTGAAACTCAGTTTCACCGCCGACTACACCCTCTCGCGCCTCATCACCATGAGCCTCTACTACGACTTGCAGCAGAACACGCCGCTCCTGTCGTCGAGCAGCTATCCAACCACCACCCACGACTTCGGCTTCAACTTCAAGTTCTCGCTGACAAGATGAGCGATGGGCTGGGAATGAAGTTTCCTGAATTTGCAATAATCGAATCATTTAATAGTCCACACGACGCACCTGTCCTTGAGCAGTGTGTAGTTGTTGTGGTGTACAAGGTAGAAACTCACGTAGCGGCCATTCCAGCGGTCGGTGTAGAGTGGCTCGATGCTGAACGTGGTGGCATCGACAGCCACCGACAGTTGTCCAGCGGCGTTTCTCACAGGGTACAGCTTCTTGAACACTTGCTCGCCCTCTCTGCTATAGCTTGCGCAGATATAGTCGCCGTCCTGCAGGTCGACATCATTGCCAAGCTGAATCTTCGATGATGTGATGGAGCCATTGCGAATGCGGAAATCATCAGGGATGCTCGCGCTGAAGCTTGAGCCGATGCGGCTGACAGGGCTGTCGGAATCGTCGAATGTGACACGGCACGACAAGTCGCTGTTGCCCGTTACGAAGGCTTTGCCCCTGCCCGACTCTCCCCTTGGACCGAAATAGGTGATGCGCCGCTTCCGCATGTCGTACACCTTCAGCCACGAACCTTTCGACGGCCATTCCACCGCCTTTACACCCGAGATCAGCTGCCCCACGCCGACGGGCTTGCCGCTCTTGGCATGGCGCGGTGTAGGGCTGCCCACTTTTATCACTTTGAAGTTTTGGGCCGAAAGCGAGACGGCCATCACAACAACTATCGAAAGGCTAAGAAATCTTCTCATATCGGTTGGTCTTGAACTTTACTATCACTGCAAACAAGGAGAAATACAGGCTGGGCAACACCACATTGCTCATATAGCCCATGATGAGGAACAGCACCGTAGCCACAACGGTTACGACGACGGAATATCCCACGAACGAGAGGAAAAACCAGAAGATGTCGCTCTTCACCCTGCGCAGCCGTGGGATGTAGCTGTACCACTGGCGGCCCGTTATGGTCAGTATGGACAGCACGAAGTAAACCACCGCCCACAGCAGACATATCCAAGGGTTCACCAAGTTGAGTCCCCGCTCTATCGAAAGGTAGGCGTTCAGGTTGATCAGGCTCCCTGGCATGTTGCCAGCGTAGGTCTGGTGGATGTCGTCGTGCATGTTGCCCACCACAACCACGCGGTTGCGCAGCATGTCGCCTACCAGACTTGCCTCGGCCAACAGGTCGGAGCCGAGATTGACACACCATGGCTCATCGGCCTTGTTGCCCACAGAGCCTGGGTTTATCACCATCGGTATCATCATGCAGTTGTAGGCCAGCCGGTTATTGACGAAGTGGAACGGGCCAAACTGACTTGTCTTGTACCCAGTCATGGCCAATGGCAACGACAGCTCGCCTTTCTGTTCAAACTCGTATTTGACGAACGACGTCTGAAACAGCGTGTAGCCATAGTCGCTGTAGTTGGCGCGCTTCTCGAGTTGTGGGCTGAGCAGACTGATGCCACGGTGGCGCGGGAAGTAGACGCGCGGCATGGAGAGCAGCAACTGAGTCAACTGCTGGTCGTAGGGCGTGCGCATTCCACTCTCAAACCTGATGTCCACCATCAGCTTGCTGTAGTTGCCAGCCCGTTTGGCCAAGGTGAGAAACTCCACGAGCTTGCGGCGGTCGGTGATGGCGGTGGTGCCGATGGTGTCGCCGAGGCTGTTGACGACGGGCACGAGTTGCTGATCGAACGCCACATCGACAAGCAGCACCGAGTCGGGCACCGCCGACCGCTGGGCCGTGTGGGTCAGTTCGCCGCGCTTGTAGATGGTGGAGTAGATGCTGGTGTCACCCGCCATGGCATAGCGCACGTCGCTGTCTATATAGCACAACACACCCACTATGGCGACGTTGACTATCGACACCGCCACACCTCTCCGCCGCAGCAGCCGAACGGCTCTAACGGTGAGCGAGTTCCACCACAAGCGCAACGATCTTGCGGTCTGTCTTAGCTTTGAAGTCAATGTGGTCGGGTTGGTATGTTATCTCCTGTTTCTTGGCCATACGGTCGCCAATCACCTGAGTCAGGTTGCTGTAGAAGTCGCCTTGCAGCTGGCTCAGCCGAGTTATCACTGTGTCGATGTCTATTGGCTCGGCGGAGTAGAGCACGCACATATAGTCGGTGCCCACGGTATTGTCCAACTGGATGTAGGACTTCTCGTCGGGGATGGCTATGTGCGAGCTTTTGTAGACCAGCGCTGGGCTGATGCCGCTGCGTGGCGGAAACACCTTGCTCATGTTGTTCTGCCGGTCGGCGCCAATCATGTAGACGTAGGCAGGCTCGCCGTTTGTGATGTAGGCGCGGTAGCGTGTGCCGGAAGTGAAGCTGCCCTTTATTCGGTAGTGGGGCAATGCGCCGTCGACGAGCACAGGCTGCATGGTCTCGCCGGTGGCAAGCTGCAAGTCGAGGCTGCCCGAAAGGCTGACTTGCGGCTCTTCATGGGCGGCCACATACAGTTGCCAAGCCCACCCCACCGTCTTGGCGAAGTCGGCGTAGCCGACCCAGATGAAGCCGCCATCACACCAGTTCGGCCCCCAGCTGTTCATGATTTGGAAGGCCGCACGGTCGTCGTCATATCCCACCACTGTCATGGCGTGGAGGCCGGGACTCTTGCCTGCCGCCAAGGTCATGTCGCCGTTCCACGTGGGCTTGTCCTTGCCGAACGAAGGATAGATGTCCATCGATATTACCACCGGGCACTTCTCGCTGATGGCTTTCTTCACCGTCTGCACCTTGACGTCGGGGCTGTGCTCCAAACTGTTGAAGAGCGTGAAGTAGTCGTCGATTTTGAAGTTGGAGGCCTCATCCATCAGGTCTTGCGATATGTAGTCGGCGCAATACACGTCGAACGACTTTAGCTTTGCACAGCCTTTCTCCTTCATCAGCATCATCGCGCGGTCGGGGCTTGAGCCATGTTGGCACTCCAAGTCGCCCGTTTGCTTTATTTGCGCATAGATGAAAAGGGGCGAAAAAGCCTCGGTGTTGATGGTGAGGCTGTCGGTCCAGCCATTGCTCACGGCCTCGGCTATGGTGCGGGCGGCATAGCCCGAGGCCCAGCTGGTGCAAGTGCCAAACTCGCGCTGGCTCATGGGCGTGGGGCAATACTGCCGGAGCGACACCGCACGGGGCAGGTTGGCGTAGTCGCCAGCCATCAGCCGCGGCTGCTCGGGTATGGCGAGGCATGCGGCGGTGTCAATCTCCAAGCCCATGCCGTGCCCTTCGGCCTCTATCTCGTCGCGCTGGGCCATGGCCACGGCGGGCAGCAGAAGCAGAATGAGGGGGAAAAGAATCTTGCTCATGGTCATTTCTGCTTGAAGTAGAAGTCGCTGAGTATAGAGCCCTCCACCCACGGCTGCTGGGCGTTGTTGGTGTTCTTCATCGTGCGCCGCGCCACCTGCTTGGCAAAGAGTTCAAGTGGCTGCGACGCGTCGGCGTCGAGGCTTGCGAGGAAGGCCTTTGTGAACGGGCTGTTACGGTCAGAGCCGTCCATGGCCTCCTTGCCGGGACTGGTGGAGAACATGAAGTAGGTGTTGGGGGCTTCCATGCGTGCCAGACCCCTTGTGCCAGAGCCACGGAACTTCTCGCGGCAGGCGTCGAGCACGATGATGTTGGTGTTGCACTCGGCGGTAACAAGGCGGTTCAGTATGTTGTCGGCACGGATGCACTCCACCTCCATGTCGACTTTCTCCTTCAGCTGTGCGTCGACGGGAGCCAGATAGTTCACGCCGTCGCTCTCCAAGGCGTGGCCGGCGTAGTAGAACAGGGCCACGTCGAAAGCGGAGGCCTGGCGGCCGAAGTCGGCGATGGCGCGGTTGAAGTCCACTTGGTTGAGGTCTTCCTTCTCCACGACGGTGAAGCCGAACTGCCTGAGTTTGTCGGCTATGTCGCGGGCGTCGTTTATAGAGTTGCTAAGCGGTGGCAGCTTGCCCGACTTGTAGTTGGCGTTGCCTATCACAAGTGCCAACCGTTTCTGCGCCACTACTGGCGTGGGCTGCGGGGTTGGCTTTGGCGTTGGAGTGGGGTTCTCGCGCTTCACCACATAGTTGACGGTGCGACTCTCCGATGTTGTGCCGGCGGCGTTGGCCACCTCCACGGTTATGGTGTTCTGCCCCTCCTGTAGCGTAACGTCGCGAGTTATTGAGAAGTCGGCACCATCGTTCACCACTGCGCTGATGCCACGCGACTGGCCATTCACCTTTACTGTGCTCGACACTATCTTCGTGTCGCTCTTCACCTTGGCATTGACTGTCAGCGAGGGCGAACTGGTATCGGAATGGGATGGCAGCGACCAGACTATCACAGGCAGCTTCTGTGAGGCGAGCGTAAGCACATAGCCAGCTGATACGCTGCCCGCCGCATTGGTTGCTGTAACATCGACTTCGTTAGTGCCGTCTTTCAGGGTTATCATTTGGTTGATGGTCATGTCGTAGCCGTCGTTGCTCACGGGCACAACTCCACGCGAGGCCGCGCCGTTGACGACCACCGCCACGCTTTCTATCTTGCTGTCCGAATTTACGCCAACTTTAAGGTTGTAGCTGTTCGTTGTCGGGTTGCCGCTGAGGAGTTTCAGTGTTGGCGGATATTTCTTCACTTCGCCTCCCTCAATTTTGGCCAACTGCTCCTTAGCCGCTTTGTAACCTTGGGCCGCACTCGCCCTGTACCATTTCTTGGCCTCTTCCATGTTCTTGGTCGTGCCTTGCCCGTGTTGGTATTGCCAACCAAGATAGTATTGGCCACGCTCATAGCCTCCCGCAGCCGACTTGGAGAACCAATTGAAAGCTTCTGTGTAGTCTTTCTGGCGGCCATTCTTGCCATAATAGTACTGATAACCCAAGTCGTATTGCGCCCTTGCGAAGCCCTGCTGAGCCATCTTCTCCGTGCTTTGCTCGTTACGGTCTTTCTGGGTTGGATAGTAGTTGCCGAGAGCGTCGAAGTAGTAGGTCTTGCCGTCTTTCTTCAAATCGAAGTAATAGGCAGAGGAGGAACCATTGTCGGTATATTCAAAAGGAACTATCACTTTACCCGTTCTGTCTATCGCTCCCCAACGTCCACCTTTGCTGACGATTGCGTAAGTTTGAAATGAGAAGTCTGTGGCGAACAGATGACGTTCTCTGCCGTCGAACGACCATTCCACGTCGTACTGGAAAGGTATCACTACACTGCCACTCTCGTCGATGAACCCCACTTTCCCATTCTTTACAACTGCAGCTAGTCCGCCATTAAAATTGTCGGCAAAGCTGTATTGCAGCGGTATGGCCACATTTCCTTTGAGGTCGACATAGCCATACTTGCCGTTGATGCTCACAGAAGCCAGATTGCCATGGTAGGGAAATCCACCTGTGGTGTCGTACTTGAACGGCACCACCACATTGTTGTTCTTGTCGACGAAACCATATTTCCCGTTCAGCTTGGCGTAGGCGGGATGGCCGTTGTAGAATTTTTCTTCCAGAATATCATACTTTATTGGCACAACAGTCTGGTTGTAGCCATTCACGTAGCCATACTTGCCATTCAATTTAACTCTGACCACATCCGCAAGCTTGTATAGTTCTGGTTGGGTAATCTTGTCATACTTCACCGGAATCACCTCCTTGCCCTCGCGGTCGATCATGCCGTACTTGCCATTGCGCTTGACGCGCACAAGCGCCTGGTTGTCCCAAGTGCTGACGTAGTTGTCGTTATACCATCGGCCTGACTCATAGTCGTATATGAGCGGAATGACCATCTTGTCGTCCTTGTCGACAAAGCCGACTTTGCCATTCTTCACCACCATGGCAAGGCCCGACTTGCCCAGTTCGCCCTTCTTGTCGTACTGGCTTTGGGCCTGAGCCACCAACGGGCAGAACAGGCCGAGAATCAATATTGCTATATATGCTGCTGCGTGCTTCATCGGTGGGTTATCTCCAGAATTATTGGTACGATGGTCTTGTCGGTTTTGGCGTTGAAGCTGGCCTTGGACGACGACAAAGTGATGTCGGCTTTCGGAACAAGCCACGAACCCAACGCCGACTGCAGCCGCTGGGCGAACGAGCCTTGCCCAGCGTTGATGAGCGACAGGGCCTGGCCGATGTCGATTGGCTCCTTCGAGTAGAGCACGCATAGGTAGTCGGTGCCCACGGTGTTGTCCATCTGCATATACCATTTCTCATCGGGCAGGGCAATGTGGTTGTCGTGGTAGACGAGAGCCGGGCTGATGCTGTCGGCAGGCGGGAACACCTTGTTGGCCACGTTGGTCAGGTCGGAGGCTATCACATAGACGTAGGCCGGCTCGTGGTTGGAGATGTAGACGCGATAGCGCGTGCCGGAGAGGTAGCTGTCGTCCACTTTGTATGTGGGGAGACTGGCCGAGGTTTGCAACCTCATGCTCATCTTCTCGCCTGTGGCCAACTGGACGTAGAAGTCGCCCGAGAGCGAGTTCTGCTTCACGGCGTTGTAGGTTACCACGCGAGTGGAGCGGCTGGTCGTGGTGCCGGAGGTGGCCGACACCACGATGGTGTTGCTGCCCGGACTGAGCTCGATGTCCATGTTCACCGAATGCTTATGGCCGTCGTTGTCCACAGGCACTATGCCACGCAGCTTGCTTCCGTTCACTGTTACCGACGTGCTGGTGATTTGGCTTGGCGCGTCGATGAGCACCTGGAGGGCATACTTCTGTGAGCTGACGATGGTGTCGCCAAGCCACGTGAAAGTGATGTTGCCCGAAGGCGCGGGCTTCGGCTGTGGCTTGGGCTCCGGTTTGGGCGCCGACTTGGCCACATAGAGCTGGAACGCATACTTGGTGTCGGTGGCGTAGTCGCTGTATCTGACCCACGTAAAGCCGCCGTTGCCCCACGTGGTGCCCCAGCTGTTCATTATCAGGAACGCACCGCCATATTTGTTGTCGTCGTAGCCTACCACGCACAGGGCATGGCCTCCAAGATAAGTGTCGTGCGTGCCGTTCCACAGGTCATTGGCCGAGTTGAACGACTGGTAGCATTTCATGCCTATCACCACCGGGCAGTCCTCGCTCAGCGCCATCTTGGTCTTGCTGATCTTGGTTTGAGCGTCGGCCGTGCTTGAGAACAGGCGGAAATAGTTGTCAATCCTGTGGTTGAAAGCCGATGAGAAGATGTAGGCCGGTATGTTGTCGGTACACATAGGATGGAAGTCGCTGTACTTCGGCACGCCCTTGGTCTTCATCAGCTGCAGCGCGTCGCCTGGATACGACCCTTGCTGGCAGTTGTAGTCGCCGCTCTCCTTTATCTCCTTATAGACGAAAGGAGGCGAGAAGGCCTCGCGGTCGATGGTGGCGCGGTCGGTCCAGCCGTTCTTTATGGCCTCGGCTATGGTGCGCGCGGCGTAGGCGGCGGCCCACGACGTGCACGTGCCGTAGTTGCCCTGGCTCTTCGGCGTGGGGCAGTACTGGCGCAGCGAGTGGCTCGACGGCAGGGAGGTGTAGCCGCGCGTCAGCTGCATGGCCTGTTCGGGCAACTGGGCGTAGGCCTCGTCGTCCATCAGCAAGCCTGTGCGATGGTTCTCGTCGGTGTCTTGGGCTGCTGAGGGCATCGCCGATAGTATCAGAAAGGCCAGCAGACCAATGAGCATTTTCGTCTTTTCCATGGATGCAGGTTTATAGTCGATGCAAAAATAGCATTTTTTCAGACAACTTGCAATTTTTTAGGATAGAATTTTGCTTATGGCATGCGATATGCAATGGCAGAACACCCTCTCAAACTGCCCCCTCTTCAATCTGCCTGAGCCTCCACCACAACCTCAAATGTGGCTCACTTCCGGTTTGCGACACGTGTTTGAACAGTTTGCCACACGTGCCAAATAACATTTTCACACGTGTCAAAAAACATTTTCACACGTGCCGCAAACCGCAAAAGAGGCATTTTCAGAAGATTGGGACACCGCTTTGGCCGGCACGAGGCACCGCTGCCACACGATGGAGAAGCCTTCGCCAAGGCCGTGGGAATTTGAGATGGGTGCATGTTTCCCCTGTTCTTTCTGCCCCTATTTGGCGTTCTCGCGGAAAATGACTATCTTTGTGGCACAAAAACAAATCTACAGTTCCATCATGAGACACCACCTTATCGTTATCCTCGCGGCTGCACTGGCGCTGACAGCACTCACAGCGCGAGCCGACTACCCCGTGTTCTACCAGCGGTTCACCGCCGACCCTTGGGCCATTGAGTATCAGGGGCGGCTCTACGTCTACTGCTCCCACGACTTCTACGACGCGAGCCGCGGCTATGGCTACTTCATGCGCGACATAACGCTCATCTCCACCGACGACATGAAAAACTGGACCGACCACGGCGAGGTGTTCTCGGTGGACGACGCGGCATGGCATCCGTCGTTCACGTGGGCTCCATGTGTGGTGGAGCGCGGCGGCACGTTCTACCTCTACTATGGCAACGGCGGCAGCGGCATCAGCGTGGCCACGGCCGACAATCCGCTTGGCCCATTCCGCGACACGCGCACAGGGCCGATGGTGGACTTCGACACTCCCGGCGTGATACCGCGCGACAGCTTAGGCAACGTGGTGAAAAACGACCTGACAGTCTGGGGGGCGCTCCACGACAAGGACCGTGGCTTCTGGTGCTTCGACCCGGGCATCTTCATCGACGACGACGGACAGGCCTATATGTGCTTCGGCGGCGCCCACCCAAACAACGCCCGCATCATCAGGCTGAAGAGCAACCTCGTGGAAGTGGACGGCGAGGCCGTCAACCCCCACATCCCCGGCTTCTTCGAGGCGTCGGCCATGCACAAGCACAATGGACGCTACTACTATTCCTACTCGGGCCTGCTCTGGGGCAAACCGTGCAGCACCGAATACGTGATAGGCGACACGCCCATGGGGCCGTTCTCGTTCCCATACAGGGCGCAGGAGAACCCACCTCTCAACGACGGGCGCAACAACCACCAGTGCATTTTCGACTATCAGGGCCAGTCGTACATAGCCTACCACAACCGCGCCTTGGCCTACATGCTCGACAAGCCCGACGGCAAGAGCCGCGAGTACATGCGCAACGTGGCGATAGACCGGCTGGAATACAACCCCGACGGAACCATAAAGCCCGTGGAGATGACCCGCGACGGGATGAGGCAGCTGCACTACGTGGACCCCTTCAAGCGCAACGAGGCCGAGACGATGGCAAAGGGATGGGTGGTGCAGACGCAGCCCATCGCCACTGGCTCGACAAACAGGATTGTAACCGAGATCAACGACGGCGACTACATCGTGGTGAAGGGTGTCAACTTCAAGCGGGGAGCCCGCAGCTTCGAGGCCTCGGTGGCTTGCTCGGGCAAGGGTGGCACCATGGAGGTACGGCTCGAGAGCGAGCGCGGCATACTGCTATGCACCATTCCCGTCGGCGACACTGGCGGATGGGACCAGTGGCAGACGCTGAAAGCCCAGACACTGAAGCAAGGCGGAGTGGCCGACCTCTATCTCGTGTTCCACTCCAAGGGCAAGCCAGGCTCGGAGGTGTGCCACGTGGACTGGTGGAAGTTTGACTGACAGCGACACTGCGACCGCATCCAATACATCCGCATGCAGGGTGCGGCCCTTGTGGCCGTCCGCCGCACAACTGATACGCAATTTGGATGCGGACGGCCACAAGGGCCGCACCCTGCAAGAGGCACATCAACTTTGCGAAAGTTGAGTCATTCACAGATTTCAAATCAATGTAAATGAAATGTCCACTTGCAGTGGCCGCCCCTGTGGCGGCCATAAAGCAATGACACAACCACTTAAAAAAGAGGTCGAACATTAATGATGGCCGGCACAGGACACGGCCACTGCAAAGGACACTGCCATCTATATTTGAGCCGCCAACACAATAATAGTGGCAAAAGGCCGTTTAAAACTAAAAAGAAGACAATGCTGAAGAAATTTGTCCTGCTCATAGCTGTGCTCGGACTCACGTTGAATGCGATGGCACAAGACCGGGTGGTGCAGAACCGGCCATACACCGACCTGCGCACGCTCCATTTCGGCGTGCTCCTCGGCACCCACCTGCAGGACTTGGAGTTTGTCAACCGCGGGCCTAACATGGTCACCGACGACAACGGCACCGCCGAGAAGCTGGTAACCGTCGACGACGACCGCTGGGACGCGGGCTTCACCGTGGGCGTGCTGGCCGAGCTGAGGCTCAACCAGACGTTCCAGTTGCGTGTGGCTCCGGCACTCTACTTCGGCACGCGCCATCTGACGTTCCACAACTTCACCGACAAGGACGGCGAGGGCACCGACCTGACCGAGACGCAGACGCTGAAGACGGCCTACATCTCGTGTGCGTTCGACCTGATAGCAGCCGCGCCACGGTTCAACAACTACCGGCCCTACTTCATGGCTGGCATCAACCCCGTGATGAACCTGTCAGGCCGCGACAACGAATACATCAAGCTGAAGCGGGGCGACGCCTACTTGGAGTTCGGCTTCGGGTGCGACTTCTACTTGCCCTTCTTCAAGCTCAGGCCAGAGCTGAAGTTCATGTACGGCCTCAGCAACTGCCTCGACACCGGCCACGCCCAAAACCTGCGCAACAAGGATATGATAAAATACGCCGACGCGGTAACCGAGGCCCACTCCAAAATCATAGCACTTACTTTCTATTTTGAGTGAGAAGTAGGGAAATCCCCACCATCTTTTAGGGAAAAAATCTTTGCCCAGTTATAGCTTATTGCTAATTTTGCCACAATAAAAAAACTACAACTATGAGGAGAGACATAACAACAATGGCACTTGCAGGAACCCTTCTGCTGGGTTCGTGCGGCACCTACACAGGCTCGGGAGCCTACGTGGGGGCCTCGTTGGGCAGCATTCTCGGTTCGGCAATAGGCGGCATCAGCGACGGGCCGCGTGGCTCCGACTTCGGCACCATACTTGGCATGGCTGGTGGGGCTGCCATCGGCGCGGCCATTGGCTCCTCGGCTGACAAGGCTCAGGAGGAAAGGGTGCAACAGGACATGAGCCAGATGCGACGCCATCGTCAGCAACAGCAACAGCAAGACGACAGCTACTATACTCCGCAAACCAACAGCTACAGCAGCCAGCAACAGCAGCAGGACGACAGCGGCTTCGACCCGTCGAACAGTGGCGACGACCGCATCTACGACTTCCATGGCAGCGACTACACTGGCTCTTACAGTGCCAGCAAGCCCACCACCACGGTGCCGGCACAGTCGAGCGTCGACGACTTGGTGAAGGGCTACACATATAATCCGCACCTTGAGATACTCAACGCGCGCTTCGTCGACAACAACCAAGACGGAGCACTCGCGCGCAACGAGATAGGCAAGGTGATATTCGAGATAACCAACTCGGGCAAGCAGCCTGTGAGCGACGTGGTGCCCACGGTGGTAGTGGTGAGCGGCAACCGCCACATCTACGTCAGCCCGAGCCTTCACATCGAGAGCATCGCGCCGGAAGGCAAAATCCGCTACACCGCCATTGTCAAGGCCGACGGCAAGCTGAAGCCGGGCACTGAGAAGTTCGCCTTGAGCGTGCTGCAAGGCGGCAACAAGATCTCCGACGTGGTGGAGTTCGACATCCCTACAAAGAAATAAAGCACAAGAAAAACATCCTTACACCCACAATGTTTTTCTCCCGGACTGGCCGAGGCTGACAACGCCGACGCCAGCCCGGCTTTTTTGTGCCATCACTCAGCGGGAGTTTGGCAGTATTCAGGCCAGTGCTGGTACAGGGCGCGGTCCCTGCAATCGAATGAAACGGAAGTCCCATAACTTGCAGGGCTTGAATCAGATGAAATCTTTTTCACAAGAATAGGGTGTATCAAAATGAGACTGTGATCCTCATTTTGATACACCCTATTTGATTAATTGTCAGGAGTCGCTTTTACTTTTCTATGAACTTGCGACCCTTGCCAACGTAGATCTGTCCCTTGCTGGTCTTGACAACGCGGCGGCCTGACAGGTCGTAGAGTTTGTCGGCGGGGCTTGCGGTCTGAGCGTCGTCGATGCCCTCAATGCCTGTAACGAGGACGGCATAATCGTTGGAGAAGCCCGACTCGTTGGTGTCGCCGGCGAAGTTCTTGTAGAGTGCGGTAACGTTGTAGACGTGCTCTTTCTCAAGCTCAGCGTCAGCGTCGGTGTAGGTGAGCGTGTTACCCTCCACTGTGGCCACAAGCTGGCCGTCGCGGTAGATGTTGTAGCCCACGATGGTGTCGTTCAGGCCCGGGTCGCCAGCCTCGTAGGTCACGTCGTCGATGCCGAAGAGGAAGTTCTCGCCCACCGAGTTCTGGTGGATGGCGAAGTAGTGGGCTCCCTCAGGAATGTCGGCGGTGAACTCAGTCCAGTTGGCGCCAGTGTTCAAGCTGACACTGCCATTGGCGGTGCAGCTCTTCAGCAGCACGAAGCTGGCCGTGTCGGTGCCCGCGGTGGAATAGAGTATGTCGAACTTCTGCTCGAACACTCGTGTGTAGGTGCGGGCTAACTTGTTGGCAATGTTCAGGGCATAGAGCGTGATGGTCTGGCTGTTGCCCGAGAGCGTCGGCGATATGAGCCAGTTGTTGGCTGCTATGAACGTCTGTCCAGTGGCCTCGTCCACCTTGTTGGGCGAGCCGGCATACTGGTTGCCGCTGTGGGGCGCGAAGCCCTTGTTGTTCTCCACCACGTCGAAGGCGTCGGTTATGGCGTTGGGGTTGAACACCTCGAATGCGAAGTTGGTGCCCTGTCCGGGATAGCTGATGCTGGTCCAGAACGGTGCGGCCACTCCAGTGCTGCCGCAGACGGTTGTCCAGTCGCCTATCTCAGTCTCAAACGGCGCATAGCTCTCGAAGTCCTCTGTCTTAGTTGTGGCAGCGGCCAGTGTTGGCTTGCTCCAGCTCAGGTTCACGTCGGTTCCGTCGGTTGTGCCAGTCAGGTTGGTTGCGGGACTGTAGTTGAGCTTTCTAATCTTTATGGTGAGGGTGTCGGTGGTGTTGTCGTCGGCGTTGAGGTCGCCCGCATAGTCCACCACGGCCTTCACGCTCAGCACAGAGTCAGTGGTGTTGATGGCCACGGGCAGCTTCAGTTGCAGCGTGTCGATGCCAAGCACAGGCAGCGGAGTGTCAACATTGGCTGTGGCCACCACCTTGTCGTTGGCATAGAGGTTGACGGTGTAGGCCTCGGCTGTGCTGGCGCCGTAGTTCTCAACGGTAACGGTTATGTTGCCGCTCTTGCCAGCCACAACGCTCTTCGGACCTGTGATGGTGTTGACAGCAAGGTTCTTCTCCCGCTGGTCGAATATGTTGATGTTGTCGAGTGCCATGTAGGTGCTGTCGCCGTCGCTGATGCCATAGAACTTCACGATGACGAACTTGTCGTTGACGTATTTCGTCAAATCGATGTCGTATTGCTTCCATCCCTCTGTCTCGTTGGCAGCGAAGTCAATCTCGTGGATGTTGAGGCTGTCCTCCTTATAGTCGGGCCGCATTATGCGCACCTGCAGGCGGGCCGCCATGTTCTTCTTGGCGTAGACGCTGAAGTAGAGTTTCGGGTTGGTGGCTCCACGTAGCGACACCTTTGGCATGTTGATGTTGGCCGAGTCGCCTTTTATAATGGTGTATTGAACAGACCAGTTGATGCCACCAGATGTATAATAGGTGGTGTGTGGCGCCCACAACAGGCTGCCGCCGTCGCCATCGGCAGATATTTCCTTGGTAGAATACCACAGTGCTGCCGTGTCGCGCTGATTGACGGTAGACTCATACCAAGTGAAGCCATTGTCGCTGTTGCCTCCCTTCAGGCTCTCCTCGAACGGCAGAGTGATGGACGGACCCACAACAATTGTGCTCGTGCCGTGGTAATGGCTCTTGCCGCCGTCGCCATTAAGCCGTCCCGCCATGTGGAAAAGTGCTTGCGTAACGCCGTTAACATTGGTGGATGAGTCTGGATCGATGGGTATCTCGCACTGGGTAACTCCTATCGGACTGGTGGTGACAGAGTCGCCTGGGTCGGTTCCAATCCATTCTGTCACAAGCTGATAGAACGTCATGCTCACATGGCTTGGGTCAACATAGTGGCCAGTGGCTCCTGTCGTGCTTACTGCCGGCCACGTAGCCAGTATGGTAGAGCCGTTATCGCTGAGGGTGATGCTTTCCGGGTCGGCTGGCGCATCCTGACCCACAAACGCATCAACCGAGGCTGTGCGGCCAAACTCTCCATCCACGTAGGGCACCACCGAGTAGGTGTGGTTGCCGTGGATTGAGACAGTGGTGTCGGTGTAAGCCACTGTGCTGCCCGCCGCCGCTCCCGGCAATGTGGCCACAATCTCGCCGTCGCGCACCACTTGGAAGCTGTCGACAGCTGTGACGGCGTCGCCAGTGATGGTCTTTGTGGGAGCCACAAAGCTAATTGCGGCTGTCAGCGCACCCCGCGCACCCGGCGTAACAGTCAGCCCTGTAACCGAGTCGACCGCCGTGTTGACAATACCTTTAACTATATAGATGCTGTCGATGCCGAGCTGGCGTTGCGACGTGGCCGTGTTGTCGTGGAAACCGATGTAGACCAGTCCGTCGCTGTCGGGTTGGAAGGTTACGGTGTATCTGGTCCAGTTAGACCCATCATTAGGCGTTGTGGTCTCTATCAGCGTCTTTGTCATAGCCTCCGCAGTGGTGTCGGTGCCCCACTTCACCTCAAAGGAGTTCAGATAGGCGCGGTTGCGGTTGTAGGCCGAGAATGTGAGGGTGTAGGAGCGGTTGGCCGTCATCTGGAAAGGCGGAGTGATGAGCCAGTCGTCGTTGCCACTATTGCGGTTCCATCCGCTCATGGCGTAGGTCTGATTTCCGAAGCTGCGGTAGGTCCAGGTTGTGCCATCGCCGTTGGCGTCGATCACCGTGAACAGGTTGAACTCGCTCGCGTTCTCGAAGTAGGTGTGCCAGTCGGGTGTGATTGGCTCCTTGCCCTGCGCTTGTGCCGTAGTGGCGCTGAAGAGCGAAGCCACCAAGGCAAGTGAGTAGAATAAATGTTTCTTCATAAGCGTGAAATTTATTGTTAGTATTATTATAATTACGCAAATACCCTAATGTAGGGGCATGATTCATCATGCCCGTTTCTGAAGCCTCTCTGCGGGCATGATAAATCATGCCCCTACGAGTGGATGTTCTCTTATTTGAACGCTTGCGGATATACATATTATTTATCTATTGTTGTTTGCATCATCCTCAAAGGCTTGCAGGAAGTCGGCCAGCAGCACCTTCGGGTCGTCGACTCCGAGCTTCCGCCGCAGCCTCTGCCGCGCCTTGCGTATGCTGTCGGGCTGCACGTTGAGCAGCCGCGCCGTCTCCTTGATGTCGAGTCCGATGCGCACGTAGCAGCAGTGGCGCAGCTCGGTGGCCGTGATGGCGGGGTAGGCTTGGCGCAGGGCGGCGAGCAGGTTGGGGTGGGCGTTGTTGAAGTAGGTCTCAAAGGCGTTCCAGTCGGTGCCGTCGCCCTGCGAGTGGATCAGCCGGCGCAACTCGCGCTGTGTGGCGTTGTCGATGGAACCCTCGCGGCGGGCCAGCGCTATGCGGCTCTCCAAGTCGTGCATCACGTTGCGACTCTCCTGCAGACGGAGCGAACTCGACGTGAGTTGACGCCCCTGCTGCTCCACCTGCGACTTCAGCCTCTCGTTCTCGCCCAGCGTGCGGCTCATGGTGCGGTGGCCCTGCCGATAGCGCAAGAAGTAGCGCAAGGCCAGAGCCACGGCCACGAGCAGCAGCAACACGGCCACGACCACTATTATGGTGGTGCGCCATCGGGCCTCAAGGCGGTGCTGCTCTATGGCAAGCTCGAAGCGGGCGATGCTGGCCCTCACCTCGGCATCGGCGATGCGCGTCGAGGCCGACTGCAGCGAGTCGCTCAGCCGGTCGGCCTGGCTCAGACATCTGTATGCCTCAGCCGGGTTGCCAAGAGTGTGGTAGACATCGGCGAGCGTGCGCAATATGCTCGACTGCGTTTGTATGTCAACGTTGCTGCCGCACAGGCTCCACGCCCGCCGCGCATAGACGAGCGCACTGTCGGTGGCTCCGGTGCGCTGGCAGTAGTCGGCGCGCCGCTCAAGGCACAGGCTGGACAAGTCGTGGTCGGTGGCGTCGCTGCCCAAGGCCACTGCCAGCCGGCTCGTGCGCTCTGCCTCTTGCAGCGATGGGGCGAACATGTACATCGAGCAGTAGACTCCTGCGAGGAAGCTGCGCTCGCCCTGTCTCCGGCTGTAGTTCTCCAGTTGTCGGAGCGTCTTGTAGGCCTCTTGCTTCCGCCCCAACGAACCCAAGATGAAGCCCATGTTGAGCAGGTTGTGCTGGTAGGCGTAGGCCGGGCCGTTGGTCTGGAGTATGTCGTTGGCTTTCTGAAGGTAGTCGAGGGCGCGGGTGTACTCGTGGAGTTGGGCGAAGAGCACACCGAGCCTGACATAGCAGCGCGCCTCCATGGTCAGGTCCTCCACCCGGACGTAGTAGTCGAGCGACCGTCTAAGCCAATAATAGTTGTTGATGTCGGTGTAGGACCGGCGCGAGGCCTTCAGGCTCATCAGCCTGTAGTGGTCGTATTCGTAGCCCACGGTGTCGATCATGCTCTCGGCAATGCTTATCAGCCGCTGGCTGTTGGCAGGGTCGGTCTGCGCGTCGGCCATCACCGCCCGCCACATCAGCACCTTGTTGTGAGGGTCGCGCCGGCTCAGGGCGTAGAGCTTGTTGGTGAGTTGACGGTTGCGTTGCCAGTTGAAGCATGTGTCCATCTCCTGCAATATGCTGTCCTGCGCCGCCGACACCACTTTCCACCGTGTCCGTCCACCCGACCAAGCTGGCGGACAAAGTAACAAAGTGGCAACAATCGGCGCAATATATCGAAAATTCGAAATCATAAGGCAAAATTAAATAGAAAAACTGAAAGTTATATAATCAACACCGCATCTTTATACTACATTTTGGATAAAAGGGCAGTTTGTCCACCCATTGTCCACCCGCGGCAGTGGCTCAGTCGTGGCTGAAAGTGGCCAAAGAGGCATGGCATAGCACCTGCGCCGCCCCATAATCAAGCCTCGCCCAAAGCCTGAAAGAAGTTGTTTAATCAACCTGCCTCAGCTGTTTCACTTTTCTGCCTCAGCTGTTTCACAATTGTGTCTCAGCTGAGACAGAAAAGTGAAACAGCTGAGGCACGATTGCAAAAGAGGCACCTTCCAGGGAAAACGCACATAAAAATACATCACATTAAAGGTTGTATTCTTCTTTC
>CAZRSL010000011.1:0-52772 GCA_964602785.1 uncultured Prevotella sp. | reverse complement strand
ACCAACATCCTCGGCAACCGCGACGGCCTCGTGCTCGACGAGCCCGCCAACTTCCACACCAAGGAGGTGAGCAAGCTGTCGACACTGGAGACGATACTCCGCGCCGACAACCAGCCCGACCTCTATGGCAACATCTATCACAAAGTAAGAATCAATTATTATCCACCTCGCAATGACAACAAGGAGGGATGGGACAACATCGACATCTTCGGATGGATGGGCTATCCGATGCAGATCAAGATCAACTTCCTCTGCCGCGACTCCATCCTTGCCGCGCCACTGTTGCTCGACCTCACGCTGCTCATGGACCTGGCCGCACGCGCCGGACGCTATGGCATACAGAGGTTCCTCAGCTTCTTCCTCAAGAGCCCGATGCACGACTACACCAAGGGCGAGGAGGCTGTCAACGACCTCTTCGAGCAGTACATCATGCTGAAAAACGCCATTCGCGAGATGGGCGGATATGAAGCTGATGAAGAAATCGATTGAAAAGATTGTTCTATTATTTATTGCCTTTATCTGGCTTTCAGCGCCCGCTGTGGCGCAAAGCCAGATAAAGGTTTATGTAACCGATGCCGCCACAGGCGACAGCGTGCCATACGTGAGCCTGATGTACCGCGCAAAGGAGGAATCGCGGGTGGCGGGCAGCAACGGCGAGGCCACCATTGACCGACTGGAGGGTCAGACGCTGCGCGTCAGTGCGGTGGGCTACAAGGCGAAGAATATCAGGATAACAAGCAAGACCGACAGCGTGCTCAACGTTACGCTCGTCTCCAGCGCCCATAAGCTGGGTGAGGTCGTGGTGCGTGGAAGAAAAAAGCGCAAATACTCGCGCAAGAACAATCCTGCCGTCGACTTGATGCGCCGTGTCATTGCGGCCAAGAAACGCACCAACCTGGAAAACAACGACTACTATCAATACGAAAAATATCAGCGGCTGACTATGGCCGTCAACAACATAACTCCCGACGAGCTCGACTGGCAGATATTCCGCGACAACCCGTGGCTGAAAAACCAGATTGAACTGTGCCCTCTCAACGGAAAGTTCATTCTGCCCATCTCTGTCGACGAGACGCTCACCCACCACATCTACCGCAAACAGCCCCGCAGCGAGAAGGATATAATCATGGGACAAAGCACCAACGGCGTGTCGAAACTGGTGCAGACGGGTCAGATAATCAATACGGTGGCGAAAGACCTCTTTCGCGACATTGACATCTACGACGACCAAATAGAGTTGTTGCAGATGCGTTTCCCCAGCCCCATCGGCTCCACGGCCATCAGCTTCTACCATTGGTATATAGAGGACACCACGTTCGTCGACTCCGACCGCTGCATCCATCTGCAATACTTCCCTGCCAACCAGCAGGACATGGGTTTCCGTGGCGAGCTCTACGTGCTTCTCGACAGCACGCTCCACGTGAAGAAGTGCGACATGACGTTCCCCCGCAACACTGGTGTCAACTTCATCGACAACATGAAGATGGAGCAGGTATATTCCAAGCTGCCCAACGGCCAGTGGGCACTCACCGAGGACAACATACTGTGCGAGCTGCAGATAACCAATATCTTCTCGAAAGCCCTTGTCATGCGCACCACCAGATTGGGCAAATACGACTTCAACCCCATCGACAAGAAGCTATTTCGAGGTAAGGCCAAACTCGTAACAGAACCAAACGCCAAAATGCGCGATTCAACGTTCTGGAATAGCCACCGAGCTGTGGAACTCTCAAGCGGCGAGCGCAACATCGACAACTTCCTAAAAGCCATGTCGCACACCAAATACTACGGCGCGGTGATGTTCGGCATCAAGGCACTCATAGAAAACTTCATCGAGACTGGCTCGGCCAAGACACCGAGCAAGGTGGACCTTGGCCCTGTCAACACCCTCGTCTCGAAGAACCACGTCGACGGCATACGCCTCCGCCTCAGCGCGAAGACCACAGCCAACCTGTCGCCCCACTGGTTTGCCGAGGGCTACTATGCCTACGGCACCAAGAGCCACCGCCACTACTACGACGCCAAGCTCACATATTCGTTCAACAAGCCGCAATACTTGCCGATAGAATTCCCCATCCGCACGCTGTCATTCGAGTCGAACAGGGATGTGGAATCGCCGTCGGACAAGTTCCTCATCCATAACAAGGACAACATTTTCATGGCCTTCAAGCCAACGAAGGCAGAGAAGATGTACTACTACAACCGCCAGAAACTCAACTTCCTTTGGGAGACCGACTACGGTCTGGCCTTTGGCCTCGGGCTGAAGACCGAAAACATCGAGCCAGCCTCGCGCATGGAGTTCCGCCGACTGTCGGGAGATGTGATTTCCAACATGCGCAGCACCGAGCTGTCGCTGAGCCTCGACTTCCGCCCGGGGCAAATCTACATCAACTCGAAGCAACGCCGCGTGGAAGCCAACCTCAACGCGCCGCGTTTCGCCATCAGCCACACTATAGGCTTAAAGAACTTCCTCGGAGGCGACATCAGTTCCAACTACACCGAGGTGAACTTCTACAAGCGCCTGTGGCTTGGCAGCTGGGGTCACTTCGAGATGATGCTTAAGGGGGGCGCTCAGTGGAACATGGTGCCCTACTTCTACCTCATCATGCCACCCGTCAACACGTCGTTCTTCGAACATATCGGCACCTTCAACTTGATGGAGGACATGGAGTTTCTCAACGACCGCTTCTTGCAGTTCAACCTCTCGTGGGACATGGAGGGCAAGCTCTTCAACCGTGTGCCGCTGTTCAAGAAGCTAAAGTGGCGCGAATATGTCGCTTTTAAAGGCTTATGGGGACACTTGACCAGTAAAAACAACCCACTTCTCGAGCAAAACGCGGGCAGCCAGACGTTGCAATACTTCCCAGAGGGCGTCAACGTGATGGGCGACAATCCGTATCTGGAACTCGTCGTCGGCGTTCACAACATATTCAAATTCCTCGAGGTCGATTACGTGCGCCGCCTCAGCTACACCTCGCTGCCTGGCATCGACAAGCGGGGCATCAGGTTCGGCGTTAACATCGTGTTCTAAAACATCTACTATATGCAAACCAAAATCCATTATCTACATTTCGCAGCCGTCGCTCTGCTGATGGCGGCGTTATCTGTTCAAGGGGCTTCTGCCGACGAGAAGGAATACCTGTGGCCGAAGGGCAAGATGCCCGACACGCAGCCCCACCAGATAGCCGCCATGAGGGAGGCCACGAGGGCCGAGGGGTTTAAGGCTGACAAAAACCGCAGACCCTATCTCGAATGGTTCGACGCCCCCGCCAAAGACAAGCGCGTCGACGCTTGCATGATTCTCATCAGCGGTGGCAGCTATAAGAACCTCGCCGACGCCAAGAAGATAGCAGCATGGCGCAAGCGGCTGACCGAGGAAGGCATACAGTGCGTCAGCCTCGTCTACCGCACTCCACGACCAGAGGGCATTCCCATCTACCAGACAGCGTGGGAGGATGGGCAGCGTGCAGTACGCCTCGTGCGCAACGAAGCCAAGAAGCGGGGCTACTCACCCGAGAAGATAGGAGTGATAGGCATGTCTGCCGGCTCTCATCTCGGATTGCTGCTTGCCACAAGCTCTGAGACCGCCGCCTACAGCCCCATCGACAAGCTCGACACCACATCGTGCCACATCAACTGGGCCATTCTCAACGCCCCGGCCTACATCACCTCCGACGGAGCCACCGGCACAAAAGCTACGCGCCAAGGCTATGGCCCTGAGATTAAGCTCGACAGTATTTTCAAGTTCGATGCCCACACCTGTCCTATGAGTCTGCATCATGGCGGCAAAGACCCTTATTCGCCAAACGGCTCCACGCTTGTCTACCGCCAGTTGCGCCGAATGAAGATACCCGCCGAGCTACACCTCTACGCCGACATGCCACATGGCTCTTACGGCCTCGAACGTGCGGTGGAATTCATGCACCAAATGGAGTTCTACAGCAAACTCCAGCCGGAAGTGCCGCTGATGGACCGCTTCAACCAAGACACACACGCCGACTACAAGAAGGAGGCTATATGGCCTGAGGGCAAGATGCCAGATCCGCAGCCAAAGCAGTGCGAACCATACTTGGAGTGGTACTTCCCCAAGACGCTGAAGACCAAGGCCATACAAATAATCTATTCCGGCGGGGCCTACAACGGCAATCACCCCGAGGGCTTCGAGGTGGCGCCAGCGCGACGCTATCTCAACGACAAGGGCATGACCGTGGTAACCATGAAATATCGCACACCGAGGCCATCGGCTGAGAGCGGACTTGACAAATACACCACTGCATGGGAAGACCTGCAGCGGGCCATACGCTTGGTGCGCAGCGAGGCACCAGCCTACGGCCTCGACCCCGACCGCATTGGCATCATGGGCAGCTCGGCGGGTGGTCACCTGACACTGATGGGTGTTACCTCGTCGCTCCACCAGAGCTATCTGCCCATCGACAGCCTCGACCAGCTGCCATGCAACGTGCAGTGGGGCGTGGCCATCTATCCTGCCTACGTGTTCTCTACACAAGACAACAAGGAAGGAGGCAACGAGGACCGCCACCGCATAGTGCCCGAGTTCTCGTTCGACCTCAAGACCGCGCCCACGCTCTTCGTCCACGGCGATGCCGACGGCTATTCGTCGATGGGCTCGGTGAAGTGCTGGGAGAAGATGCGTGCCATGGGCGTACAGAGCGAGCTCCACACGCTGGCCCTCCGTCCTCACTGCTTTCAGCGCCAAGCCTCCCCTGGCACTGGCAGCTACACCTATCTCGACCGCATTTGGGAGTTTCTTTCTGCAAAGGGATTCAATCAATGAAGTAATAATAATTGGAGGCGCAGGAAGCTGACAGCATTTGCATCAGCTTTCTGCGCTATTTTTGTGCTTACGGGTAATAACATCTCAGGTTAAAGAAATTTAATTTTGCTTTTCTTATAGCTTGTTTTTTTTGAAATAATTGACTAATTTTGCAATTGAAAAAATGATATAATCAATTAACTATCAGCTATATGACAAAGACTATCGACATTCAAGTTGAGAAGAGCACACGTCTCATCAAGGCATTGAAGGCCAACATCACTGAGTTTGAGAACAAGGGCGTCAGCATCGCCCAGCTGGACCGCATGGCGGAAGATTTGAAACGCCTTGAGGAAAGCTCAAATGCGGCTGAGGAGCTGCGCAAGAAATTGTCTGACCAGGTGAGGAGCACCAACGACATTCTCACCCAGTGCAAGGACGACTTCGCCAAGACCAAGGCTGTGGTGCGCAACAACTATCCTCAGGAAGAATGGATAAAGTATGGTGTGGCCGACAAGCGGTAAAACCAATCCACTTTTCCCGTCAAAAGCAATCGGCAAGCCCAATCTCTGAGCCTGCCGATTGTCATAAAGAGAATGGCTTGACTTCTTTGGATTTGTATCAAGCCCATGATGAGTGCACATCCTCAATTACCTATCTGCTTATGTATTTTCGTCCGTTGGCAATGATGATGCCCTTGTAAGAGCCGTTGACCACTTGCCCCGACAGATTGTAAACTTTGCCGTCTTGTTTTGCCGTCTGCTTTATTTGGCTGATTCCATCGGCGGTAGGCGCAACAACCGTAATCTTAAATATGTTTACACCCGCCGTCGACGTGAGCACTACGTCGCCCGCTGTATTGACTGTGCCCTCGTCGGTCTGTATGCCAATGGCCGGATTGTTGAAGTTGCCTGTTGTAGGTGTAACGTTGTCGCTGACGTTCAGTCCACGTGCTTCGGTGGTGGATGCGCCCTCCAGCTCAACAGTGATTGTCGCTCCTGCTACCATATTTGGTATTATCATTCTCACATTGGATCCGTTTAGTTTAAAGAAGTGTTGGCTGCTGCGCCGCGTGGAGAAGAGCAACTTGCCCACGCTGGCGTTGCTGAAGAGCAGACCATCGGTGACGGGCAGATTCTTAGTTCCGGTACCGTCGTTATAGGTGATGGGCTGGGTCTCGCCCGACGGAATTCTCACCTTGTTGTCATACTCCGACACACGTCCGTCGCTCTCCGTGCGGTTGACAGCCCAACTGGCGGTATCGGAAGCAAGCAGGGTGAATGTCTCGGTCAGGTTTGAGAAGTCCCACGTGCGGGTCTGACCGACTGAAGGGTTGTCGTCGCCAGAACCAGTGCCGGTAACCTCGACGGAGTAGAGGTTCATGCTTGCTGTCTGACCTATCACCACGTCGCCATCAGCCACCACAGTGGCCACGTTGGTTTGCGGGTCGTCGGTGTTGGCCTCAAAGCCCGAGACCACCGTCAGGTTCTGGTCGGCGGTAAGTCCACGTGCTTGCCCCGATGTGCCTGACCGACCGATGATTGTTACAGTCTGTCCTTTCTTCAGATTGGGTATTATCATCTTCATACTCGACGCGTTAAGCTTCAGATAGTGCTGCTTTGCATGGGTTGACAGCACCACCGACTTAGTTTTTGTGATGCCCGTGAAGAGGAGACCGTCGGTAATGGCAAGGTTCTTGCCATTGCACTGGAGGGAGTATGGCACAGTCTTGTCTTCTGGCACCGAGATGTAGTGGTACTGGCTCACGGTGCCATCGCTCTCTGTCCGGTCCACTTCCCAGTTGGTTTGGTCGGTGGCCACCTCTGCCATCGTGGCCGTCAGGTCGTTGAAGTCCCATTTCTGCTGTGCGTTTGCCTCCCACGCAAGGGCTGCAAGTGCGATCAATGTAAAGATTCTTTTCATGATAATTTGGGTTTAATGGTTATTCTACAGTGTTACTTTTGTGTTGCAAAGATAGATTTTTAATTGGCAATAACCAAGAAAAACAGTGGTAAACCAATTAAATATCATAAACATTTATTTA
The DNA here is from genome assembly GCA_964602785.1 of uncultured Prevotella sp. Taxonomy (GTDB): domain Bacteria; phylum Bacteroidota; class Bacteroidia; order Bacteroidales; family Bacteroidaceae; genus Prevotella. Next base: position 45,954 of record CAZRSL010000011.1, on the reverse strand, counting down.
GTTTAACAGTTAAAAACATATAAGTGGTTAACCAATTATCCTCCACAATCACCTTTTTCGGCTATAAGTGTCAGATGGTCAGGCGTTATTGCAAGCACATCAAACAAGGATAATGTGGGGATGAGGTGGGAAAAATTGCTTCCGTCATTAATAGTTTATAGCGTGTTTCTGTAAAACCGGGACATTGCCATTGGGAGTTCCAGGCTCAAGGCCATCGTGCGTCCAAATGTCGGAAGAGCCGAAAAGCTTCAGCTCGGCTTTGAGGTTGGGGAAAGCTCCACCCAGGCTCGCCCCAAAGGGGCGGGGGAAAATCTCCCCTCCTTTGGAGGGGTTGGGGGAGGCCTTCCTCTGGTCGAGTGAGGCTCGTAAACCGCCCATTTAAAATATTGTAGAGCCTGTTTACAATCTGTAAATCAACGGTTTACAACAGAAGAACGCATTTTTTGCCGCATCCCGAAAAGTGTGTGCTTTGGGGCTTGTCGGCTATTGTAGGCTATGATTATTATTTGTAACTTTGCATCATGAACAAGAAAAAGGCCTTGAGGGGTCGGGGGAGGCTTCTCTTTCAACTTTCAACTTAAAACTTAAATTTATGCCAATTTATTACAAGCTTTTCAAGAACAACCGCAAGGAGGGCAAGATGGCCGGCAAGTGGTACGCCTGCGTCGCACCCGTTAAGACCATCAGCCTCCAGGAGCTTTCGGAGCACATGGCCGCCCACAACACGCCTTTCTCCGCCGGAACCATCAAAGGCATCTCTCACCGACATGGTGGAGTGCATCTGCGAGCTGACGCCCGACAGTCATGATTTGTTGGTGGCCGATTACAAAACTTGGCTAATTATTGGTAACTGTAGTCGAGTGTGGGGTCGAGCTTAAACTGCGACATCTTCTTGCCCGATAAAGTCTCGGCGGTCTCAATCTGGTTGCGCAGATGGCGCAGCACCAGTTCGCGCATGTTGCCTGCCTCACCGTTTTTGATGTTCATTATAAACTCGCGGTGCTCTGTTGAGACGACTCTCTCAGGCACAGAGCAGAACCTGTACTTGTGGTAATAAGTCATTATGTCGGGAGTGATGATGAGCAGCAGCGACACTATCACGGGGTTGTGGCTGCATTCGGCTATGGCATGGTGGAAGGCGAAGTCTTTCTGCACGCGGTCATCAGAGTCCTTGCAAAGTTCCAAAGCTCTCAGGGCGGCCTCGGCTCGTGCTATATCCTCGTCGGTGCGGTAGACAGCGGCAAGTTTGCAAGCCTCAATCTCGAGTAGCACTCGCACGTAGACCAGGCTGAAGAAGTCATATTTCTCCTCTTTCAGCGCATCCTGAACGAGGCCATCGAGCTGGTCCTTGTTGAAAGGCGACACTATCGTCCCGCTCTGAGGGAAAGTTTGCACGATGCCGTAGGTTTCCAGCTTTTGGAAAGCTTGTCTCACATGAGGGCGCCCCACGTGGAGTGTCTCGGCAAGCTTACGCTCCGAGGGCAGTCGGTCGCCGGGGTTGAACGTGTGGCAATCAATACCATTTTTGATGAAATCCACTACTTTCTCTACTGGAGCAGGGTCGGTGTTCTTACTCATTTGCCTATTGATATAATAATGTGTGTTGTCCTAATTTTTACTGTGTCGGTTTTGAATATTGGCAAATTTACAGAATAAAAAAGTAACTATGCCAAAACGGCCTGATTATTTTTATTTTATTAACTCAAAACATTGTTTTTACCATAATACGTTAATATAACATAATTGGTTAACCAACCGTATTGGCGTATCAAAAATAATATATACATTTGCATCGTGAAACAACAATCAAATCTATCAAACATAAGACCCAACATCTATGAAGCATTCAAAGACAATCAGAACAGCCCTATTGGGCTTGATGATGCTCGTAGGCTCAAACTTGGCCATCGCTCAGCGCGTGGTGTCAGGAACTGTCAGCGACGAGCAGGGGCCTTTGGCGGGAGTAACCGTAACGGTGAAGGATGCCAAAGTGCCTACTGGTACAGTAACCGATGCCGACGGCCGCTACAGCATTGAGGTTGCTGGCAGCAAGACAATGCTTGTCTACTCCTTTGTCGGCTACACAAGCCAAGCCGAGATAGTAGGCAAGAGGAAAACCATCGACGTGGTGCTCCATGAAGATGAGCGTATGCTCGACGAGACGGTGGTGATTGGTTATGGCACACAGACCAAGTCGCACCTGACCGGCAGCATATCAAAGATGGAAGGCGACAAGCTTGAGAACATACCTGTGAGCGATGTCTCGACTGCACTACAGGGAATGATGACCGGATTGACAGTGAGCAACCAGACATCGGAGGTGGGCGTCATGCCCTCCATCAGGGTCAGGGGCACAGGGTCGATTTCGGCAGAAAGTGAGCCCCTTGTCATAATTGACGGATTTCCCGTGTCGGGTGGATTGCAGCAGATTAACGCCTCCGACATACAGTCGATAGAGGTGCTGAAAGACGCCGCGTCGGCCGCCATCTACGGCTCGCGCGCCGCCAATGGCGTGATAATGATAACCACCAAGCAAGGAACCCCCGAACGGCCCAAGTACAGCTTGAAGTTCAACCAAGGCTACAAGTACGCCTACAAGCTGCACGACATGATGACGAGCACCGAGTGGTACAACCAGATGGTGGAGGAGGAAGCCATGGGTGGACGCTCTGTTATGGCCAACGCACGGTCGGCAGCCTATTTGGAGAGCCTCTATGGCCCCACCGACTGGCAGAAAGAGGGTTTGCGCGACTTCGCCGGTATCACCAACGTGCAGTTCAACATATCGGGAGGCCGCAAGGAAACGAGATACTTCATCTCGGCTTCCTACACGGCCGACGATGGCATAATGAAGCAGAACGACTACGACAAGCTGAACTTCCGCGCCAAAGTGGACACCAAGCTGTCCAACATAGTCAGCATGGGCGTCAACATAGCCGGAACCTACAAGAAGACGCAGCGGCCACGTAACAACTTCATCGACTTCTACCGCACGCCATCATTCCTGCCAGTCTACCACAACGCCATAACCACCGAGCTGACCGGCTACACAGGCTTCGCGCGTGGCAGCCACTTCAACAACATACAGACACCCACAGGCGAATATGACGAAGACGGCAACCCGATAATGGAGACCACGTCGCCATTCACCTCGGCCAACAACAACCCCTATAGCGTGATGGCCAACACCAAGCGCTGGAGCGAGGACTTCCAGGGCCTGGCAAGCATCTACCTGACGGTCGACTTGGCAAAGGGCCTGCAATTCAAGACTTCTGACGGACTCAATGTGCGCTGGCAGCCATCATACTATTATGGCAACAAAAACGCCACACGCGACGGCGAAGCCAGCTCGGCCACCTATTTCAGTTCGCTCGTGGTTGACCTGCTGACCGAGAACACGCTGACTTACCACCTCGACTTTGGGCCGAAGAAAGAGTACACCATCGACGCCCTCCTCGGCTACACCGCCGAGCGCACCCGCAACCAGCGTGTGGCCATGTCGGCCACCGGCTTTGCCACCGACGACATTCACACGCTCAATGCCGCCACGGTTTACCAGTTGGCAAGCGACGGCAACGGCAACACCGCCGGCACTGGCACGTTCCGCTATCCCGACGTGGTGCTCGAGTCTTATCTTGGCCGCGTCAACTACGACTACCTCGACCGCTATCTGTTGTCGGCATCGCTGCGCCTTGACCGCTCGTCGCTCTTCTCGAAGGGCAACCGCAACGCCTGGTTCCCCTCGGTGTCGGTGGGTTGGCGTGTCAGCGAGGAGCCGTTTATGAAAAATGTAGATGCCATCAGCAACCTGAAGTTCCGCGCCTCTTACGGTGTAACAGGCAACAACCGCATACAATACCAGGCAGCCCTCGAGGTGCTCAGCAACGCCAACTATGTAACTGGAGCTGGCAACGGCACGCTGGTTAATGGTGTGGCCAACACTTCAGAATATCTGGCCAACAAAGACATCACCTGGGAGAAGACCGACGAGTTCAACTTCGGTTTCGACCTTGGCCTGCTGAAGAACCGCATCAACCTTACCGTCGATGCCTACTACTCTGTAACCCGCTCGCTGCTCTTCGCCCAGCCCACCCAGACGTTCACTGGCTACAGCTACTTCTGGAACAACATAGGCAAGGTGAGCAACAAGGGTGTGGAGATACAGCTTGAGACCCACAATTTCCGCAACCGAAACTTCGAATGGAATACAAGCCTCAACTTCTCGCTGTCGCGCAACAAGCTGCTCGAACTTGGCGGCGAGAGCCAGGTGATAAACCAGGGTGAGCGCAACGAGTGCTACATAGCCCGCGTGGGCGATCCGCTCATACAATACTACGGCTACAAGACCATCGGTGTGTGGAACTCAACCGAGGAGATTGAGGCCAACCCGCACTTCGCTGAGGATGTGCCCGGCGGACTGCGCATAGCCGACACCAATGGCGACGGCGTGCTGACCACCGACGACCGCGTGGCTCTTGGCGACCCATATCCCGACTACACATGGGGCATCACCAACACATTCAGAATCCACGACTTCGACATCTCGTTCCTCATCCAGGGCGTGCAGGGCATCAAGGTGTACAACGGTGACGTCTACTACAACGAGACTACCCGATGGAACAAGGCCTACACCAAGAACCACTGGATCAGCGCGGAGCATCCTGGCGACGGCAAGACCCCATTCTGGAAAAACGGCTACAACCTATGCCTGACCGACTATCCAATAGAAAACGGTTCCTACGCCTGTCTGCGCAATTTCACCGTGGGCTACACCATGCCGTCGTCGGCAGCACGCAAGCTCCACCTCAGCACTGTGCGTTTCTATCTCTCAGGCCAAAACCTGCTCTACTTCTGGGGCGGCAGCTACCGTGGCATCAATCCTGAATCGCGCATGACGTCGGGTGTCTACTCAAGTGCAATGATTGCCGGCTATCAGCGAGGCGGATTCCCATTGACATCGACAATCTCGGCAGGTTTCGACATAACTTTCTAACGACCACAACAACAGAATAACCATGAAAGCATTAAAAATATCAGCCATAATCCTCGCCGTGGCAGCACTCACGGCTTGCGACCTCGACCAGTATCCCTATTCCGAGGTGGCCACCGACGAATATGTCAAGGACGCCAATTCGGTGAACTCACTGGTATTGGGATGTTACAACGGGTTGCACGATGCAATGTACTATGAGTGGGCCATGACCGAGCTCCGATCCGATAATGCCCGAATGTATGGCACTGGCTCAACATCTAACACCAGCAAACTCGTGGAACAGCTCGACCAAAGCACTATCGGAGCAGAGCATGAGTGGGTGGCCGACTACTGGAACAGCACCTACGACGTTATAGACCGCTGCAACAGCGTGCTGGCCAACCTCGACGCCGTCGGCGACGCCACAATGAGCAACCAGTACCAGGGCGAGGCACTCTTCATTCGCTCGCTCGAGTACTTCAACCTCGTCAGACTTTGGGGGCCAGTGTTTATCGTAACCCAGAAGACCTCGTCCGACGTGGCGCGCAATATGCAACGCTCCACGGTGGAAGAAGTCTACTCGCTCATCGAGGGCGACCTCGAAAACATTGTCGGCAACGCCTTGCTGCCTGAGCAGATGGCCGACGCCGACCTTGGCCGGGCCGACTTGAACGCAGCACGTGCTCTTCTGGCCAAAGTGTATGCCACCCACTATCAGCCAGGCGACGAGAAGTATGCCCAGGCTGCCACGCTCTGCCAGCAGGTGCTCCAGAGCAGTCGTGTGGGCAACCCGCAGAGCGGAGCCGACCTCGTGCCATATTCTGACATCTTCTCCATTACCAACGAGATGAACAAGGAGATAATCTTCGCCGTGCGCTATCTGTCGGGCAATGTTGGGCTTGGCTCGCCCTTCGGCAACCTGTTTGCCCCAATCAACAATGGCGCCAACGTCATTGTGGGCACTGCCAACAACTTCAACACCCCGTCGGACAACCTGATAAACGACTACATCAGCAATGGCGACACAGTCCGTCTTAACACCAACATAGCCCAACGCTACTACAACTCAACCAACCACCAATGGATAGAGGCCACATACTGCTGCAAATACACCAACCCTGTGACTGTGCAGTATGACGGTGAGAGCGACTGGCCCGTAATTCGCGTGGCCGACATTGCCCTGCTCTACGCCGAGATAGAGAACGAGCTCAACGGCCCCACGGCAGAGGCTCTGCGCTATCTCAACATGATACGCGAGCGCGCCCATATCAGCACCTATACGCTCACTGACCTTGGCAACAAATACGACTTCCGCGAGGCTGTTCGCAATGAGCGCAGAATGGAATTGGCCTTTGAGAACCAGCGTTGGTTCGACTTGAAGCGATGGGGCATAGCCACTGAGACCGTCAACAACTTCCTTGCCACCGAGGCTTTCTATTCTGGCTACGCCTATACCGTCAACCCCATCCAGGACTGGCAGACCATGCTGCCAATACCAGTAAGCGTAATCGACATCAACCCCAAGGTGTCGCAGAATGTGGGTTATTAGTTTTCACAACATAAAGCACAACTCAAGATGAAACACAACATATTATCATTAGCCTCCGTTCTGCTTTCCGCCTCGATGCTGCTTGCAGGATGCGACAACACTTCGGTCGACGAGGTTATACCTGCAGCCCCAACCATCGAGTCGTTCTCTCCCGCAGAGGGCAGCGTTGGCACCGAGATAGTAATCACAGGCACCAACCTCGACGATGTGGTGAGTGCGACCATTGGCGGCGTGGCGGCCACTCTGAGCGAGAAAGTGTCAGACACACGACTTTCAATAAAAGTGTCGGGCGAGGCCAAGAGTGGCAAGATAGCCCTCACCAACTCGCTCGGAACCAGCGAGTCGGACGGCTCGTTCACCGTTACCTATCCAGCCCCAACAGTAAGCGAGGGCAGCATACCCGGTGAAGTGGAGATGGGCAACAAGCTGCTCATAAGCGGCCGACAAATGAATGTAATTTCAGCTGTGATATTCACAGCCAAAGGGCACAGCGAAGGCCATGTGGCCGAGGTGATCTCACAGAACGACCACGAGATTGTGGTAACAGTGCCCTACGTTGAGGCCGATGACGCCAATATCACGTTCAGATACTTCGATGGAGCCGCTGAGGCCACCACCAGCCCTACCAAGGACTTTGTGGTGAAACGCTATCAGCCCAACGTCACCACTTCCAGCTTTGCTACAGCCAATGTGGGCGATGTGGTAACGCTCGAAGGCACCTATCTCAACAAGATAAACCAGATTATGCTTGGCGGAGTGCAGTGTGTCATAACAATGCAGACCGAGACCACACTGCAGTTTGTGGTGCCCACGAGCCAATCATTCGCCGACGGCAATAATGTCTTGGCTCTCCAAATGGTATACTTCGACGGTGTGGAGACTGCCACCATAACTGACCGCTTCACGGTATATGTGCCTTACATCTATATATGGAAAGACAAGAAGATATGGGGACAAGGGCGCGACGTTGAAGAGTTGACTTCGTTCTTCTCGCCTGAGACTGGCATTGCCTACGCCAACTCGTCATGGCGCACTCTCGACCCAGTGTCTTATCAGTATCAGGCCAAGACATGCTCAGCACGCAACGTGCCTGCTGTCAGCGAGAGCGAGTACAACTCGGTGGCACCCTACTTCTTCTTCTCTGGCACAAGCGCCGGCTTGTTGCAAATCAACTCTCCCGCTGGCAGCAATTCCCAGCTGCGCAACTTCTACATGATAAACAATTCGGCCGACCAATACCGCGTAACTGGCGTAAAGGGCAACTGCTATGGCACGCCATGTCTGGCTTTTGTCTATATGGATCCGTCCAATGCTGCCCATGCCGACATCATCGACAAGATAAAGAATGGAACCCTCGACCATATCGATGAGCAGACGTTCCCAATCGATGCCAGTGCCAAGACCATAGGCTCAATCAGCGTGTCGAGTGTGCGGCAGTCGGTTTCCAACAGCATCTTTGCTCCAGGAGTATTCACTGTGGGGTCTGACAAATCAGCTGATGTCGACGCTGTGATAATGGTCATCTACTACAACTACCACGGCCAGGGCAGCAACGCAGCCGAGAACGTTCGCCGCATAGGCTTCATCCATCTGAAGCACATCGACTACAAACTCTACAACAACACCAAGGCACCGTCGTCGAGTTCGGTAACGTTCGACATGTACTGGATGAAGCACGACTATCAGTAATATTAATAATGTTACACTCATGATGAAAAACACAGTCATCTCTCTGGCCATTGCCTTGTTGCCTGCTTTCGCTTTAGCCACAAACACCTCTGTGGCTCTTGGCGATGTGGCAAAGGCACTCCAATCAGCACAGCCAGGCGACGTAATCACCGTAAGGGACGGTATCTACACCGATGTCAGACTGAAGTGGAAAGCCACTGGTCAGGATGGCAAGCCCATCACCATAAAGGCCGAGCACCCAGGAGGTGTAGTGATAACGGGAACGTCGAGCTTGCAGATTGCCGCCGACTGGCTCACGGTGGATGGATTCCACTTCCGCGACGGTGTGCCAGCCCGCCGGGCTCTCATAGAGTTCGGACTTGAAGGCAAGTTTGCCCATCACTGCCGTCTGACAGAGACCGTCATCGACAACTACAATGCTCCGCAGCGCGACGAGCAGCACGTCTACATAATTCTGTCGGGCAAGCACAACCGTGTCGACCACTGCTCAATGCTGCGCAAGCACAACATCGGTGTCACGCTCATCGTCAACCTGAATGGTGCCGACTGCCTCGACAATGGCCACTTGATAGACCACAACTATTTCGGCCCACGCGAGGTCTACGGTTCCAACGGTGCTGAGACCATACGCATCGGCACGTCGCAGCAATCTTACGACTCGTCGCGCACTACTGTGAGCGACAATCTCTTCGACCAGTGTTCAGGTGAGGTGGAGGTAATCTCGGTCAAGTCGTGCGACAATCTCGTCAGCAACAACACATTCTGGGAGTGCCAAGGTCTCGTTGTGCTTCGCCATGGCAAGCGCAACACAGTCAGCCACAACCTGTTTGTCGGCAACGACAAGCCAAACACGGGTGGCGTCAGAATCGTTGACGAAGGCCACAAGGTGATGGACAACACGTTCTACCGGCTGGCGGGCAAGCGGTTCTTCTCGGCTTTGGCCATAATGGATGCTGTGCCAAACTCGCTGCCCAACCGTTACGTCCAAGTCAAGGACATCCGCATCAGTGGCAACCGGTTCATCGACTGCTCCCACCTCGAAATTGGCACTGGGCACGACCAGGAGCGCACCTTGGCACCTTTCGACATTCACTTCAGCAACAACGAGTTGCTGAATGACACAGCTCACGCCCCATTTGTCTACGTCGACAGCAATGGCAAGATAGAATGTTCGGGCAACAAGATGCAGATTGGGGGGCGGGGCAACTTCGAAGGATTCACCCGTGGAAAGGTTAAAGTTCCAAAGATTCCTTCAAGAGAAGAAGCAGGAAGTGGCAAAGGTGCTTCATGGTTGCAGCAGCCGATGGCATACACTGAAGTTGAGGCTGCTGATACCATCATAACTCTTAAGCCCAACAACAGCTACTTGCTTAAGAGGCCCATCGTGATAAATCGCGCAGTAACACTTCGTGGAGAGCACGATACCTTGCGCTATGCTGCCACTGAGAGTGGCAGCATGATAACCATTGCCGACGGAGGAAAGTTGACGGTGGAGGGGTTGACATTCGATGGTAGCCTACAGCCAGGCATGGCTCAGGCCGCGGCAGCTATATCCACCGACCAGAAGATGGCCGGCAGCTACAAGCTCACCGTCAGGCAATGCCAGTTCACCAACTTCGGCGAGAGTGGATGCAGTGCCATACGGGGGCTGAAAGCAACCTTCGCCGACAGCATCTTGATAAGCGGTTGCCACTTTGCCGACATGGCCGGCACTGGCATCGATTACAGTTGGGAGCGCGACGACAAGGGTCGCTACAACGTTGGCCACCTCTTTATAAACAATTGCACGTTCTATCGTTTTCTTGGCATTCCTGTCAACCTTTATCGTGGCGGCAACGACGAGAGCACCGACGGTCCGTCTGTCAGCATCAGCGACTGCTCGTTCAATGACTGCTGCAACCGCGAGCGGGGCAGTGTGCTGCGCTTGATTGGCCCCCAGACGCTTTCGGTCAACGGTTGCATGTTTGTCGACAGCGGCCGTGGAGGAGCCACCATCCGGCTCGACGAATGTAGGTGGGACGACATCAGCATCAGCAATTGCCGTTTCCAGAATTCTGGTCGAATTATAAGCAATTACGACAACTACAACACGCTGTAGAAATGAAGAGACGCAACATCTTTCTGCTCATGGCGATGGTTCTCGCTGTCCATCTGCCGCTTTCAGCCCAGCATCCCTCGCTCTTGATCACACGCGATGAAATCAGTGTGATGAAGCAAGGCGCAGCCAAGGCTCCGCTTTTTGCCAAGTCGCTGAACGATTTGCAGGCTCAGGCCGACCTGTGCCTAACGCTGCCGGTCAGCGTGCCAGTACCATGCGACGGTGGTGGCGGCCCTGTCCACGAGCAACACAAGAGCAACTACTACGCCATGTTCCACTTGGGGCTGGCATACCAGTTTACTGGCGACATACGGTATGCCCGAAAGGCAGCCGACCTGATGCTGGCCTACGCAAGGCTTTATCCCACCATCGGGCTTCATCCGCTGACCCTTTCTTCTGTGCGTGGGCGCCTGTTCTGGCAGACACTGAACGAGAGCGTGTTTCTCTTGCACGCTGCCGTAGCCTACGACTGCATCTACGATGCCCTGTCGGCCAAGGAGCGCAAGCAGATAGAGCAGGGACTACTATTAGACATGGCCGACTTCATCGAAAATGGCTACAAGGATTACCGTGTGAACAACGTGATGTTCAACAGAATGCACAACCACGCCACGTGGGCCACAGCCGCCGTTGGCATGACAGGACTGGCCACTGGCAACGACAAGCTGCTCTCCCACGCCCTCTATGGCTCCGACGGTACTGGCCAGCATGGAGGCTTTCTCCAGCAAATGGATCAATTGTTCTCACCCGACGGCTACTATACCGAAGGCCCATACTACGAGCGCTATGCAATATGGCCCTTTGTCATCTTCGCCCAGTGTCTCGACCACCGCAAGCCGGAACTGCACATCTTCCAGCGTCGCAGCGAAATACTGAAGAAAGCCCTTCAGGCACTCATCCAGATGAGCTATGGTGGTGAGTTCTTCCACATGAACGATGCTCTGCAGAAAGGGCTGTCGGCTCAAGAACTTGTCTACGCCGTCGACATTCTCTACAATCAATTTCCCCAAGAAAAGCAATGGCTGACAGTGGTTGAGCAATATCAGCACTATGTGTTGCCTATAATGGGCGGCTTCCGTGTGGCCTGCGACATCAGCGAGGGCGAGGCCAAGCCACTAAGTCTCGGCAGCGTGTTGCTCAGCGACGGAGCCGATGGCGACAAGGGCGGTGTGGCCATCATCCGCCCATCCGACGCCACGCTTAACACCGTTGTTACGCTTAAAGCCACGTCGCAAGGCATGGGCCATGGCCACTTCGACAAGCTCACACTGGGCTACTACGACAACGGCCACGAGATACTCACCGACTACGGAGCGTCGCGCTTCCTCAACATTGAGGCCAAGAACGAAGGACACTACACCCGAGAGAACGACACCTACGCCAAGCAGACCATAGCCCACAACACAGTAACGGTGGACGGTCAGAGCGACTTTGGCGGCATACTTAAGGTGGCGCAGAACTATCATTCCGACATCATTAGCGCCCAGCTGGGAGGCGGCATGCAAATAGTTGTGGCTCAAGACACCAACGCCTATCCCAGTGTAAGGCTACAGCGGGCGGTGGTAATGGCCACAGTGGAGGGCTTAGACTGCCCTGTCGTCATCGACGTGTTCAGGGCGTTGTCCGACTCCACTCACCAGTACGACTATCCATTGTGGTACAACGGCACCATGGTTTCGGCCAACTTCCCCTACACCAAAGCCCTCAGCGCAAAGCAACCCCTCGGCTCGGCCAACGGCTACCAGCATATATGGCTCGACGCATGGGGGCAGAACGCCAACAGCCGGATGTCGCAACTGACGTTCTTCAACGGCACCCGGTTCTACACCCTCAGCATGGCCACGACTCCACAGACCGAGATGAAGTGGATAAGTCTTGGAGCCGACGACCCCGACTTCAACCTTCTCGACCGCCACGGGTTTCTGTTGCGGCAGCACGGGCGCAACCACACGTTTGCAACATCGATAGAGAGCCACGGCCAATATGATGTGGTGATGGAGACATCGGCCGGCTTTAAATCAAAATGCGAAGACATTGCCATAGTGGCCGACGAAGCTGACCACACCACAATACGCGCTGTTTATGCTGGGAAGCCATTGACCGTAACCGTCAAATGGAACAAATAACAATCTAAAATAAAATACATTATGAAAACAAGCAGCAAAGTGTTTCTGATTAGCAAGGAAATGAACTGGGAGAACCCTTCGCCAGGAGTTCACCGCCAAATCATGGGCTACGACGGCCAGCTGATGATGGTGAAGGTGAGTTTCGACAAAGGAGCCGTAGGCACCATCCACGAGCACTACCACAGCCAGGCCACCTACGTGGCAAGTGGCAAGTTTGAGCTGACCATTGGCCAAGAGAAGCGGGTGCTTGAGGCCGGCGACGGCTACTATGTGGCTCCCGACGTGAGCCATGGCTGCGTGTGCCTTGAGGCAGGCATTCTCATTGACACATTCAGCCCAATGCGCGAGGACTTCTTAAACAAGGCGAAATGAAGGTAAAAGGTCTCAGATGGTACATTATCGGCCTGATAATGCTCATCACCATCATCAATTATCTCGACCGTGGCACACTCAACTACATGTGGGTGGCCAACATCGACTACACCATAGTGCCCTCTGGGCAAGTGGCTGGGGCAAAGGGCAATGTGGCCGTAAGGCAAGGCGACACCTTCGTGCTGACCAACTCCCGTGGCGACACCAAGACTGTCAGTGCCACCACGCTCACAGCGAAGCAGAAGAATGGCCACAACGTGGTCACCCATCGCGAGGGCATAGCTATCGACCTCGGACTTGTCGACGCTGACGACCCCGATGCCTCGGCCAAGGCCAAAGACATGCTGGGGCTCATCACCATCTTCTTCATGATAGCCTACGGCATAAGCCAGCTCGTCTCGGGCAAGGTATACGACCGCGTGGGTTGCCGTAAGGGTTTCTTCGGCAGCGTGCTGGTATGGGGTCTGGCCGACGCCTGCGCCTCGCTGTCGCGCGGTCTGCTCTCGCTCACGTTCTTCCGCATGATGCTCGGCCTCGGCGAAGCTGGACCGTGGCCCGGCACCACCAAGAGCAACGCCGAGTGGTTTCCTCAGAAGGAGCGTGCCCTGGCCCAAGGGCTCTTTGGCGCGGCCGCCTCGATAGGTTCTATCGTGGCTCCTGTGTTCATTCTGATGTTGTTCATAGCTTTCGACTGGAAAATCACTTTCGTCATTGTCGGTTCGCTCGGTCTGATCTGGCTAATTCCGTGGCTCATCATCAACAAGAAGGGCCCGCGTGAGCACCCATGGATAACAGACAAAGAGCGCGACTACATACTGAGCGGACAGCCCGACAGCAAGCCGGCAGCCGACGAAGGCAAAGGCAAGAGTTGGGGTCAGTTGCTTAGGGAGAAGAAGAACTGGTCGGTCATCCTTGGCCGCTTCTTCCTCGACCCTATATGGTGGATGTTTGTCACATTCCTGCCACTCTACCTTGCCGATGTGTTCCACCTTAACATCAAGGAGGTGGCTTTCTCGGCATGGGTGCCCTACGTGGGAGCGGCATTGGGCAGCATCATCGGCGGCTGGTTCTCTGGTTGGCTCATAAACCGTGGCCATACGGTCAACTTCTCACGCAAGGCTGCAATAATAGTCGGTGGAGCCATAATCATACCGGCAGTGCTGCTGGCCATCACTTCCACGTCGGCGGTCATGGCCGTAATATGGATGGCCTTTGTGCTCGGCGGGTTCCAGTTCTTCATGACCAACCTGCAGACCATTCCAAGCGATCTCCACCGTGGCAAGTCGGTGGGCTCGTTGGCTGGACTGGGCGGGGCGTCGGCTGTGCTGGGCACCATTTTGGCCATTCTCTTCTCTGGCTACATCACCGACTGGACGTTGCTGTTCAGTCTGCTCGCCGCACTGGTGCCGCTGTCGTGGCTGTCGGTGTTCCTTACGGTGGGCAAAATAGAGCAAATAGACGAATAAACAAAACACATAAAAAATAATTAATCAAAGAAAATGGGAAAACTAAATGGTAAGGTTGCCATCGTCACTGGTGGCTCACGCGATATAGGTCGCGCTGTTTCTATTCAACTGGCGGCAGAGGGCGCAAAAGTGGTAATCAACTATCATGGCAACGAAGACGCAGCCCGTGAGACACTCCAGCTGGTGAGCCAGGCTGGGGGAGAGGGCATAATCGTCAAGGGCGACATGACCCGCGATGCCGATGTCGTGGCACTCGTGGCCGAGGCGCGCAAGGCGTTCGGCGACAGGATAGACATTCTTGTCAATGTCGTCGGTGGCATGGTGGGTCGCAAGAAGCTCAGCGAGCAGGATGAGGAGTGGTACGACACGGTGATGAACGTCAACATGAAGTCGTGCTATTTGGCCACGCTTCGCACTGTGCCCTTCATGGGGCGCGGCTCGAGCATAGTCAACTTCTCGTCGCTCGCCGCACGCGATGGTGGTGGCGGCGGTGCCTCGCTCTATGCCACCTCAAAGGGTGCCGTGTCGGTGTTCACGCGTGCCATGGCCAAGGAACTCGGCCCCGACGGGATACGCGTCAATGCCGTATGCCCTGGCACAATAGCCACGAGCTTCCACGACCGCTTCAACACGCCTGAGAACCGCCAGCGTCTGCTGGGCTCATACGCTTTGCGGCGCGAGGGCACGGCGGAGGATGTGGCCAATCTCGTGGTCTATCTCGCCTCCGACGACTCCGCCTACATCACTGGTGCCAACATCGACATCAATGGCGGCAGCTTCTTCTCTTGATACTTTCTTTCTCCACCATCCACAACCATAAAACGTGGATGGTGGAGCTACATTTATTATTTAGAGCAAAACCGACAATGAAACATCTCATACTGACAGCACTCGCCATCATGGCCTTGCCCCTCACCCTTTGGGCTCAGACCACTCAGCTGACCAACCGCTACGCCATGAAGCTGACGCAGAATGCCGACGGCTCCTACTCGCTCCTTCAGCAGAAGAAGTACGAGCGCAACAACATCGACCTTAGCATGGCCGACTTGCTGGTGCCCTACACCTACGTGAGAGACCGCTTGCAGACCAGCATGTATAAGGGAGTGGAGACTGAGGACATCGTGTTTAAAAAATATAACGACTACGAGCTGAAGATGACTGTCGATAAGGCGGTGGGTGCAACCGGGCCAGTGCCGTTCATCATCTATATCCACGGCGGCGGATGGGCACGCGGCAACAACGGCTCGTCGAAAACGCTCTCGCAGTATCTCGCCAAGCAGAGCCAGATCGCGGGCTTCCGCATCGAGTATACACTTGCCCCGCAGAGTGGAGCCACAGTGGAGGTGAGCATCAGCGACGTGATGGACGCCTTGAAATATATAAGAGACCACGCCAAGGAGCTGGGTGTCGACCCCGATTGCTTCGGCTTTCTCGGCACATCGGCAGGAGCCCATCTTGCCGCCGTGGGAGCAATGAAGTCGGGGGCAAAACTGTTTGTGGGCTACTCTGGCATCTACGACCTTGAGAAAGCCGCAATCACCACCCGCACCCACGACCCGGAGCGCATCAACTACTTCTTGGGCCTCGACGCGCGTGTGCTGCGCGACGCCTCGCCCATCAACATGATCCGCAAAGGCCACGTGCCGGCCTCTTTGCTCGTCTGTGGCACTGCCGACGTAACTGTCGAGTGCGAACAGAGCAAGATGATGGCCGAAGCCCTGAAGAAGAAGGGTGGACAGGTGGAACTGCTCGTCTACGACCACTACGACCACAACCTGAGCTCAAAGACATCCGACAAGATGGAGGAGATATTCTTCAAGACCGTCAGCTTTGTGGACAAATATTTAAAGTGAACATTATGAACATACGACTGTGGCTCATGTCGCTGCTGCTGCCCGTCGCCATTGCAGCCTCTGCTGACGAGCCCGATGGCACCCTGACCGCCAACGGCCAGAGCAGCGGCACCTACACCCTCATTAACAGCCGGGGCTACCAAGTGGAGCCACCCGACAACTCGCGCGACCATGCCTCCAGCCCTTTTCAGCATGTTCAGCAGACTTGGGACAGCGACCTTGGAGCCTACGTCTTCCAGTTCTTCATCCATGCCCTGATTGACGACGACAGGGGGCTGGCCAACGTTACCGACCGGCAGCGCAACGAACTGAAAACCTCGTCGCAGTCGCCGGCCTTTATGGTGGGACAGGAAGGCGACTCTGTGGTGATGACGTGGAAATTCCGGTTGCCCGAAGGCATGCTCACCACCAACCGCTTCACTCATATCCATCAGCTGAAAGCCATCGACAACAAGGCGGGCACTGCCGACGTCGCCTATCCGCTCATCACCATAACCTGCTGCACCGTCGGCTCAACTGGCCAGCAGATGCAGGTCAGATGGCAAGACCGCTTCAACAGCAACAAGACCACCTATCTGGCACGCGCCGATCTGGTGCCGCTTCTTGGCCAATGGCTCGAGGCTGAGGAACGGGTGCGATACGGTGCTGACGGGTCCTACTCTATCACCATACGCAATGTCAAGACTGGTGAGGTGGTAATAGACCTAAGCACCCGCCGGCTCGATATGTGGCGAACTGACTGTGCCGGACTGCGCCCCAAATGGGGCATCTATCGCTACATAGGGGAGAACCGCTCCATGCAGAGCCAACTGCGCGACGAGGAACTGCGCTTTGCCGACTTTGCCATAAGGCCCGTCTACACCACGGGGTTGAAACGAACCGAGACGGCCGCGCCACGTGGCAGTGTCTATACCTTGCAAGGGATAAGAACCGCCGAAAAACCTTCCCTACGAAAAGGCGTCTATATTATAGACGGAAGGAAAACAGCAATCAGATAAGAAAAAACCATCAGCATGACTAAAAAGCCCATAACAATCATAGCCTCTGTTGCAATGGCCGCCACAGCCTTGTCACAGACCACAACACCATCAGCAGGACAGCTCATTGCCGACGGCAACAGCCAAGGCACCTACAGTCTGATACGTCAGCAAGGCTACAACTATGAGACCCCCGACCGCTCCCGCGACCACGCCACGGCTCCATTCCAGCACATACAACAAGTCTATGACGAGCAGATAGGCAAGCCCGTGTTCCTCTTCATAATACATGCAGCCATCGACGACGACCGCGGCAAAGGCAACATCAACGACCGCCAGCGCAACGAGATAAAGACCGACGGCAAATCGCCAGCCAGCTTAGTGGCGCAAGAGGGTGAGACGATGACGATGGAGTGGAAGTTCAAGCTGCCAAAAGGCTTCACCACTACAAAGAAGTTCACCCACATCCACCAGCTGAAAGGCCTCGACAACAGCAGCCACACTGCCGAAGTGGGCACACCCCTCATCACCTTCACCTGCTACAGCAAGGGCAACGGGCGCGAGACCCTCGAAGTGCGCTACGACGACCGAAACCTTGGGCAAGGTCAAACGACCGTGGCCAAAGCCCCGCTCGACGAGTTCAAGAATGTGTGGGTGAGCGTCAGCGAAAGGGTGAAGTTCGGGGTCGACGGCTCCTACGAGGTTACTGTCAAGCGCGTCAGCGACGGCAAACTTCTGCTTCACCACAAGATGGACAACGTCGATATGTGGCGCACAGCCACCACTGGCATGAGGCCCAAGTGGGGCATCTATCGCTATATAGGCCCCAAACGCTCCATGCAGAGCCAACTGCGCGACGAGGAACTGCGCTTTGCAGACTTCTCCATCCGAAAGGAATAGGGACAAAATCACTACCAAATGAGCCTTTTTGGCAGTTCAAAAAAGGCTCTTTTGCCACACCTCCCTACAAATCCAAATGTAGGGGCATGATTTATCATGCCCGAACCGCTGAATGGTTGACTAAGGCGGTGTTATTGCAATCCCTTGTTCCTCCTCTTGCACGTTATGGCAAAGGCCAGCACGACGACGAACCCCGTGAGCGGCACAATGTAGGGCAGCGACGTATAGCCGCTGTCGGCTATCAGCCCCATGAGCAGGAAGCCGCATCCGCCCACTGGCGTCATCATCAGGATGGACGATGCGCTCTTGGTGAGAGAGCCGAGATTGGCCAAGGCAAGGGAGAAAATGGTCGGGAACATTATGGCCTCGCAGAGGTAGTTGAGCAGCAGGGCGGGAAGCGAGACGGTTTTCACCCCGATGAGCACAAGCAGCATGCACGCCACCGACCCCATGGCACACAGCGTGAGCATCGTTGTGGCACTGACGCTGCGCATAATCCAGCTGCCGGCGAAACGCCCCACCATAAATATGGCCAACGCACAGGTGATGCACATGGCGGCGGTGGAGTCGCTCATCCAACCCTGTCCCGTTACGAAGTTGATGAAGTAGCTGTTGATGGAAATCTCCGCCACCTCGTAGGCAAGCAGTGCGCCCAAGCCGAACAGGAAAAAGCGGTTGTGGAAGAGCAGCCTCAGGTTGTGGCCACCACTGCCCGTGTTAGTGTCGTCATGCTTAATCTCTGGCAACTTCACACGCGAGAATACCACAGCCACCAAGAGCACCAGCACTCCCATTATGGCGTAGGGCACCACCACGCTGCCACCGCCGTCGCCATGGCTGCTGAAGAGGAATTGGCCTACGCCGAGGGTGGCAGCCATGCCGCCGAGGCCGTTGAACGACTGCGAGAAGTTGAGTCGGCTGGTGGCCGTCTCGCGTGGCCCCAACTCGGTGGCGTAGGGGTTGGCTGAGGTTTCGAGGAATGTCAGTCCGCATCCTATCACAAACAGAGCCAGGAGGAAAGCGTAGAATGTGTCTGCTGTGGCACAGGGAATGAACAGCAGCGAGCCGCAGCCGAAGATGACGAGTCCCATCACCACGCCGCGGCGGTAGCCGAAGCGGTTGATGAAGAGGCCGGCGGGAATGGCCATGATGAAATATCCCAGATAGGTGGTAACCTGTATGAGGGCCGACTGCGATATGCTTATGCCGAGTTCGTTCTGGAAGTGCTTGTTCATCACGTCGAGTATGGCGCGGGCGAAGCCCCACATAAAGAAGAGCGACGTGATTAGCGCGAAGGGCACTGCGTATTGGCGATTGGTCAGTTTGTTTCTTGCCATGGTGTTTTTTTTGATTGTTTCGATTGTCAGTGTTGGCTCAGCAGAACCGAATGTCGGTTATCACCATCGAGCCCGCCTCGGCGTTGAGCCTTGCCACGAGCATGGAGCGGCGCATAGATAGTTCGGCGCGCATCACGGGGCTGTCCATCCTGACGTAGAGCGTCTGGTTGCGAATGTATTTATCCACCACGTGGCGGGCTGCCATCGGGCCAAGCATGCTGTCCACTTTCTCTAAGAGCCGCCGTTGCTGCAGCGGCGCCTCCAGTCCCTCTTGCCGCAGCAGGTGTCCCACTATCTCTTCGAGTGCTTTAGGTTGTCGTCTGAACATTTTTCCACGTCATTCTTTTTCTATTCCTGTCGGGTGAAGTCGCCGTTGTCTACATAGAATAATGTGTGGGGCTGACCGTCGCGCTCCAGTATGCGGTCGAGGTGGTCGCGGTTGGTGTCGGTGATGAATATTTGGCCAAACTCTTCGCCGCCCACGAGGTCGACTATCTGCTCCACGCGGTCGGAGTCGAGCTTGTCGAATATGTCGTCGAGCAGCAGCAGTGGGGTGGTGCGGTGCTTCTGCTCCCCCAACAGCCGGAACTGGGCTAAGCGCAGAGCCAGTGCGAGCGTCTTGGCCTGGCCTTGGCTGCCCTCCTTACGGATGGGGTAGCCGTTGAGGGTCATCTCCAGATCGTCGCGGTGGATGCCGTGCAGCGAGTAGCCGACGATGCGGTCTTTGGCGCGGTCGCGTCGTATCACGTCGAGCAACGGCCCGCGCTGGCAGTGGCTCACGTATCTCAGGTCAACCTGCTCCTTGCCGTTGGTGATATGGCGGTAGACTTCGGCCGCCAGTGGCTTCAGCAGCTCGGCAAAGAGGTTGCGCTTCTGGTAGACCATTGTGCCCGCCTCGGCCATCTGCTCCTCGAGTATCGCAAGCAACTCCCCGTCGGGCTCTTCCTCTTGTCTTAGGAGCGAGTTGCGCTGGGTGAGAGCCTTGTTGTAGGCGTTCAGCGCGGCCATATATTCAGCGTCGTACTGGGCTATGGCAATGTCCATAAACCGCCGCCGCTCCTCGCCCGTGCCATGTATCAGCCCGATGTCCTGTGGTGAGACAAGTATCAGCGGGATGAGCCCGATGTGCTGCGACAGGCGGCGATACTCCTTGCCGTTGCGCTTGAAGTGCTTCTTCTGGCCCTGGCGGAATCCGCAGTATATCTTCTCCACGGTGCCATCCTCGTCGGTGTAGTCGCCCTCAAGCACGCAGTAGGGCTGGCCGTGGCTGATGAGCAGCGCGTCGCTCTGGCTTGTGGCCGACTTGCAGAACGAGAGATAGTAGATGGCATCGAGCAGGTTGGTCTTGCCCATGCCGTTGCGCCCGATGAAACAGTTGATGTTGGGCGAGAACTCCAGGGTGGTGGCCCTGATGTTCTTGAAACTTACTACTGATAACTTGTTTAAAATCATTTGCAGTGCAAAGTTACTCGTTTTGGCAGTCAAACCGAAAAAAATATCCCATAAATTTCAATAAGAGAAATAAAATATGTACTTTTGCACAGTCTTTCGAAAAACGAGTTTTTGACAGAAAATAAATAAAAATATAATGGCAGAAAATTTGAACAAGGGTGGCAAGGCCTCCCTTAACGGAAAAGGAAGCAAGAAGCAGAATGGTAACGAGCAGACATTCAACACTCTGGTCGACACGCAGACTTTCTTCCTGAAGTACAAAAAGATTATTCTCTCAGTACTGGGGGTATTGGTGGTGCTCATCGTGGGCGGCATACTCTATCACAACTTTGTCTCTGTGCCCAACGAGGAGGAGGCAAGCACAGCCCTGGCCCGTGGCCAGGAGTATTTCAACGCTGAGCAGTTCGACAAGGCTCTCAACGGCGATGGCGCAGGCTATGCCGGTTTCCTCTCGATAGCCTCCGACTACAGCTCCACCGACGCCGGCAATCTGGCCAACCTCTATGCAGGCCTCTGCTACGCCCAGCAGCAGAAACCCGACTGGAACAAGGCTGTGGAGTATCTGGAGAAATACGACGGTGGCAGCGACATGCTCATCAGCCCCGCCGCTGAGGGTGCTCTGGGCGACGCCTACGCCAACACCAACCAGGTGGACAAGGCCATCAAGGCATTCAAGAAAGCCGCCGACATGGCCAACAGCCAGGCTGAGGACGGAGTGAACAACTCGATAGCCCCGCGCATGCTCATCAAGGCTGGCGAGCTTCTGGAGAGCCAAGGCAAGAAGGACGAGGCCCTGAAGATTTACCAGGACGTGAAGAAGACCTACATCAACAGCGCAGCCTACCAGGAGATTGACAAGTACATAGAGAGGGCAAGCAACTGATATGGCCACCGGACTTCACATTCTTGCCGACCACAACCAAGACAACGTGCCCGACGCCAGTAACATGTGCTTCGGCATTGTTGTGGCTGAGTGGAACAAAGAGATAACGGGCGCAATGCTCGACGGTGCCGTCAAGACGCTGGAGATGCACGGCGCACTGCCTGAGAACATCCACGTGAAGACCGTGCCGGGCAGCTTCGAGCTCGTCTATGGTGCCCACCAGATGACACTCAACGGCGGCTACGACGCCATCATCATCCTCGGCAGCGTCATTCGTGGCGAGACCCCACACTTCGACTATATCTGCCAGGGCGTTACCTACGGCATAGCCCGCCTCAACGCCACAAGCGAAATACCTGTTATCTACGGCCTGCTCACCACCAACAACATAGAGCAAGCCCGTGAGCGGGCCGGCGGCAGACTGGGCAACAAGGGCAACGAATGCGCCATCGACGCTATAAAGATGGCAAAGTTCTGAGCCGACAACAAAAAAAGAACATTAAACCTCAAACAGAGCAATGCCACTGTCAAGCGTGATTCGCGCAAGCTTGATTGTGGCATTGATTGTTTTCATTAATTGCGAATAATTTGACGATTTTTCCCACCATAGATAAAGCGATTTTACCCATCTCAAACCGTGTTTTTGCTGTAACTTTGCACCGGCAAAACGCAACACGACATAACAAAAGACATACAGCAATGAGAATAACACTATTCCCTATGAAACTTAAAGCAATAACCACAGCCGTAATAATGGCTGTCTCGGTCGCAACAATGGCGCAAGCTCCCGCTTTCCCTGGCGCTGAGGGGCACGGACGCTACGTAACAGGAGGCCGTGGAGGCAAGGTGGTGAGGGTTACCAACCTCAACGATTCGGGCACAGGCTCGCTCCGCGCCGCTGTCAGTGGCACGGCGAAGAAGATTGTGGTGTTCGATGTTGGCGGAGTGATAGCCCTGCAGAGCAACCTAATCATCGGCGCCAACACCACAATAGAGGGTCAGACTGCACCATCGCCGGGCATCACCGTGCGCTACTACACCGTACGTCCCAATGGCAACAACATCATCATCCGCTTCATGCGGTTCCGCCGTGGGCAGGAGAAGGATGTCGACGACGGAGCCGACGCCATCTGGGCCCGCCAGTTCACCGGCATGATGCTCGACCACTGCTCCATGAGCTGGAGCATCGATGAGGTGGCCTCGTTCTACGACAACAACAACTTCACGATGCAGTGGTGCATGCTCGGCGAGGCTCTCGCCAACGCTGGCCACGGCAAAGGCGCCCACAGCTACGGCGGCATCTGGGGAGGCAAGTTGGCCTCGTTCCATCACAACTTCCTCGGCTTCATGCAGAACCGCACCCCGCGTTTCAACGGCGCGCGCTACAACTGGACGGGCTACACCAGCAACTCTGAGTACAGCAAATATAAGTGGCAGAACGCCGTGCAGGCCGAGAATGTCGACTTCCGCAACTGCGTGATGTACAACTGGGGTACCGGCGGATGCTACGGCGGGCCGGGCGGGGGCTACATCAACATCGTCAACAACTACTACAAGGCCGGGCCGGGCACCAAGAACAAGACGCGCGTAACGCAAGTATCGGTGGCCAGCTCAGACAACAGCGGCTCCGACAACACCTTCTACAGCATGACAAGCCGCTACTACATCCACGGCAACTATGTGGCATCGGCTTCCAGCCCCGCCAACTACGACTGGAGTGGAGTGGCCTACGACAGCGGCATATTCACCATCGGGGGGCAACGCTACACCTACGACAACAACCACTACTATGGCGACACCGTCAACTATGTGGTCAACTCTGCCGGCGACAGTTGTGTGGCCATCAAACTTAACGCTCCTGGCGCTCCCACAGGTGAAATCTCTACCCACACCGCGCAGCAAGCCTATACCTCAGTGCTCAACTATTCGGGCGCAAGCCTCTACCGCGATGATGTCGACGCACGCTACGTCAGCGACACCCGCGCCGGCACCACAACCTACGTCGGCTCCAACGGCACCACAACACTCGGCATAATCGACCTCGTGTCCGACTGCGACGGCTACACCGAGGACAACTTCGGCACTGGCAGCCGCCCCGACGGATGGGACACCGACGGCGACGGAATGCCCGACGAGTGGGAGACGGCCAACGGACTGAACCCCAACGATGCCTCCGACGCCACACTCTACACCATCGACGACCCCAACAACGGTGGCAAGGGTTGGTACACCAACATCGAGGTGTACTGCAACTCGCTTGTGGAATCGATAATGAAGGCTGAGAACAGCAATGCCACCACGCCCGTCGACGAGTACTACCCAGCCACCAAGACGCCCACAGCCATAGCTATGACGCTGACTGACAACGTACCAGTAAGTGCCAAGTACTACGACATGACTGGCAAGCGTGTCGACATCAACAATTCCAAGGGCGTAATGCTCAAGATAGAGACGCTGAAGAACGGCCGCAAGGTAGCCTCAAAGGTGGTGCGGTGAGCAAGGCAAGCTGATCGAGTACACATTAATATAATGTAAGGCGCATTCCAACAACATGGGATGCGCCTTCTTTGTGCTCTGCCGATGGTGGAACACTTTATGTTTCTGTCTTTTGCGCAAGGGTGTAAACGGGACTGCGACGGTTGCCGCCCTTGACCAAAAGGTCATCGGCCACGAAACGCGCCATCCATTGCGCGGCCATGGAGTGGCGCAGGTGGAACTCGCGGCTCATTTCGCTCACGGTGATCAAGCCGTTGCCCTCGACGTAGATTTTCACTTTCGTCCACAGTTCCTCCTCGGTGTATCGGGCTGAGCGGGTGGTGTCGGTGGCCTTCTCAAAGTGCGTCTGCTCCCTGACAGCGTCTATAAGCTGCTGGGTGGGCCTGAAATGGATGGCTTTCACGCCAATGTCCTTGGCCGTCGGGTTCTCCTTGGTTTGGTCGAGCGACACGCCGAGCGACAGGTAGCCTATTTCGGGCAGGTAGAAGCGGTGGCCGTCGGCCAGCTCCCTGACGATGTAGTGGCCCAGCTCCGCCATCACGGCCCTCACGTCGGCCCGCTTCAGTGTGGTGTTTGACTCAATCTCATGCTCAAGTTGATAGGCCGTCATTGGCGGCAGTTGCCTCAAGCGCACAAATGTTCTTGCCTTTCCTTCTCCCGAGGCATTGCTGATGCTGTGGAGTTCGTATTTTATTGCCATACAGTAATGATGATTAGTTTTTCTCTGCAAAGTTACTACACGAGGCAAGCGAAGTCAAGTTTTGCCCCGAAATAATAAGATTTATTAACGCCCACCAATTGACGCGCACGTGATTATCATTTGATGTGAACGTGATTATCAATTGATACGCACGTGATTATCAATTGATGGGAGTTGATGGCAGGGCACTTTCGCATGGCCAAGTGGCCGGTTTCCGCCCGTTAGATAAGCCACTCAGCCTTGCGAATGTTTTAATTTTTATAAAATAGGCGGCCCTGTTGGCTTGTATTTGCTGATATATTATTAATTTTGCACATATTATATACCAAAAGTACGAGCGTAAAGACAAATGTTTGAGAATTTAAGCGACAGACTTGAGCGGTCCTTCAAGATACTGAAGGGCGAGGGCAAGATAACCGAGATCAATGTGGCTGAGACGCTGAAGGACGTGAGACGCGCCCTGCTCGACGCCGATGTCAACTACATGGTGGCAAAGCAGTTCACCGACACAGTGAAGAAGAAAGCGCTGGGCATGAACGTGCTGACAGCCGTCAAGCCAGGCCAGCTGATGGTGAAGATAGTCCATGACGAGCTGGCAGAGCTGATGGGCGGCCAGGCCGCCGAGCTGCGACTGGAGCACAGGCCCGCCGTGGTGCTGATGAGCGGACTGCAAGGCTCGGGCAAGACCACCTTCTCAGGCAAACTGGCCAACCTGCTCAAGACAAAGCAGAAGCGCAAGCCACTGCTTGCCGCCTGCGACGTCTACCGCCCCGCCGCCATCGAGCAGTTGAAGGTGGTGGGCGATCAGATAGGCGTGCCCGTCTATTTCGAGGACGACAGCAAGGACGTGAACCGCATAGCCGACCACGCCATCGAGAACGCCAAGGCCAACGGCTACGACACCGTGATCATCGACACCGCCGGCCGTCTGGCCGTCGACGAGCAGATGATGGACGAGATAGAAAGCCTGAAGAACCATGTCCACCCTGATGCAACCCTGTTTGTGGTAGACTCGATGACGGGTCAGGACGCTGTGAACACGGCCAAGGAGTTTAACGACCGCCTCGACTTCGACGGTGTGGTGCTCACCAAGCTCGACGGCGACACCCGTGGCGGTGCGGCGCTGAGCATCCGCACAGTCGTCAGCAAGCCCATCATGTTCATCGGCACAGGCGAGAAGATGGAGGCCATCGACGTGTTCCACCCCGACCGCATGGCCGACCGAATACTCGGCATGGGCGACGTGGTGAGCCTCGTTGAGAGGGCGCAGGAGCAGTACGACGAGGAGGAGGCCAAGCGGCTGGAAAAGAAGATTAGGAAAAACCAGTTCGACTTCAACGACTTCTACAACCAGATACAGCAGGTGAAGAAGATGGGCAACATCAAGGACTTGGCGTCGATGATACCGGGCGTGGGCAAGCAGCTGCGCGACATCGACATCGACAACAACGCATTCAAGTCGATAGAGGCCATCATCCAGAGCATGACGCCCAAGGAGCGCACCCATCCCGAACTGCTCAACACGAGCCGCCGCCGCCGCATCGCCCGTGGCTCGGGCACCGAGCTTCAGGAGGTGAACCGCCTGATCAAACAGTTCGACCAGACCCGCAAGATGATGCGAATGGTTACGGGCAACAAGATGGCTCAGATGATGATGAGAATGAAGAAATAGTAGAACCACCAAGTATAAAATACTGGAACAATGACACTTATAGACGGAAAAGCGACAGCCGCGGCCATAAAGGCCGAGATAGCCAAGGAGGTGGAGCAGATGGTGGCTCGGGGAGAGCGCCGGCCCCACTTGGCGGCAGTGCTGGTGGGCCACGACGGTGGTAGCGAGACCTACGTCAACAACAAGGTGAAAGCTTGCGAGGCCTGCGGCTTCAAGTCGACAGTGGTGCGCTATGAGGACGATGTAACGGAGCAGGAACTTCTCGACTGCGTCGACAGGCTCAACCACGACGCCGACATCGACGGCTTCATCGTTCAGCTGCCGCTGCCGAAGCACATCGACGAGCACAAGATAGTGATGGCCATCGACTACCGAAAGGATGTCGACGGCTTCCACCCCATCAACGTCGGCCGCATGGCCATCGGCTTGCCCTGCTTCGTCTCGGCCACGCCGCTCGGCATAATGACGCTGCTCCGGCGTTATGGCATAGAGACGAGCGGCAAGAAGTGTGTGATATTGGGGCGCAGCAACATTGTGGGCAAGCCAATGGCGCAATTGATGGTGCAGAAGCAACTGGGCGACGCCACGGTAACCGTGTGCCACTCCCACACCCGCGACATCAAGACCGAGTGCCTCCAGGCCGACATCATCATTGCCGCCATGGGGCAGCCGGCATTCGTCAAGGCCGACATGGTGAAACCCGGCGCAGTTGTGATTGACGTGGGCACAACCCGCGTGCCCGATGCCACAAAGAAAAAGGGCTTCCGCCTGCAAGGCGACGTCGACTTCGACGCTGTGGCCCCGTTGTGCAGCTACATCACGCCAGTGCCCGGCGGGGTGGGGCCGATGACGATATGCTCGCTGATGAAGAACACGCTGCAAGCCGCACGGCAGCGCAACAATAAACAGTGAAGAACCATGACAGCCGACGAGTGGTACAGGAAAGGCAATGAATACAGGAAGCAGGGCGACTGGCAGCACGCCATCAACTGCTATCTTGAGGCCATCGACCTCGATGCCGAGTCGCCGGCTGTGGAGGCGAAGAAGATGCTTGAGGACATTCTGAACTTCTACAACAAGGATGCCTACAACCCATAAAAAGCAGAACATTATGAGCAAGATTAGAGGTGCCATCGTGGTCAACACCGACCGCTGCAAAGGCTGTCAACTGTGTGTTGTGGCCTGTCCGCAAGGCGTCATCGCCCTGGCACAAAAGAAAGTCAACGTCCACGGCTACCCGTTTGTCGAGCCGGCCGTGGCAGAGAAGTGTGTGGGGTGCGCCGCGTGCGCCATCGTCTGTCCCGACGCCTGCATAACAGTTTACCGTAAAAAAGTGGAGGAATAGCAATGGCAGAACAGGAAGTACAGTTGATGAAAGGCAACGAGGCCATAGCCCGCGCTGCCATCAGGTGTGGAGCCGACGGCTATTTCGGCTATCCCATCACACCACAAAGCGAGGTGCTCGAGACGCTGGCGCTGCTGAAGCCGTGGGAGACCACTGGCATGGTGGTGGTGCAGGCCGAGAGCGAGGTGGCCGCCATCAATATGATTTATGGTGGCGGTGGCGCCGGCAAGAGGGTGATGACTTCGTCGTCGAGCCCCGGCGTGGCACTCATGCAGGAGGGCATCGCCTACATGGCCGGGTCTGAGATACCAGGTCTGATTGTCAACGTGCAGCGTGGCGGCCCCGGCCTCGGCACCATACAGCCCAGCCAGAGCGACTATTTCCAGGCCACGCGCGGCGGCGGCAACGGCGACTACTACGTCATCGTGCTCGCCCCCAACTCGGTGCAGGAGATGGCCGACTTTGTCGACTTGGCCTTTGAGCTCGCCTTCAAGTACCGCGCCCCGGCCATGATTCTCTCCGACGGTGTGATCGGGCAGATGATGGAGAAGGTTGTGCTGCCGCCGGTGAAGCCCCGCAAGACCGAGGAGGAGATACGCCGCCTCTATCCGTGGGCCACGATAGGCCGCACACCCGACCGCGGTCCCAACATAATGACATCGCTCGAGCTGAAGCCCGAGGTGATGGAGCAGCGCAACCTGCACCTGCAAGCCAAATACGACGAGATACGGCGGACAGAGGTACGCTATGAGACGCAGCAGACCGACGATGCCGACTATCTGATAGTCAGTTTCGGCAGTGCCGCCCGCATAGCTGAGAAAGCCATAGAGATAGCCCGCGAGGAGGGCATCCGCGTGGGACTGTTCCGCCCCATCACGCTCTGGCCGTTCCCCTCGCAGCAGATAGCCGAGGCCGCGCGGGGCAAGAAGGGCGTGCTCGTGGCCGAAATCAACGCTGGACAGATGATAGAGGATGTGAGACTGGCCGTCAACGGCACGGTGCCTGTGGAGCATTTCGGTCGGCTTGGAGGCATAGTGCCAGAGCCGGAGGAAATTGTTGAGGCGTTGAAAAACATGTAGAACAATCATCAAACTGAAGCAATTATGGTCAACAACGATATAATCTCACCTGAGAATTTGGTCTACCAGAAGCCAAAGCTCATGAACGACACGCCGATGCACTACTGCCCAGGCTGCAGCCACGGCGTGGTTCACAAGCTTGTGGCCGAGGTGATAGAGGAGATGGGCATGGAAGACAAGGTGGTGGGCGTGTGCCCGGTGGGCTGCGCCGTGTTTGCCTACCGCTATCTCGACATCGACTGGCAGGAGGCCGCCCATGGGCGCGCGCCAGCCTGCGCCACAGCGGTGAAGCGGCTTTGGCCCGACCGCCTCGTGTTCACTTATCAAGGCGACGGCGACATGGCTTGCATAGGCACCGCCGAGACCATCCACGCCCTCAACCGCGGCGAGCACATAGCCATGATATTCATCAACAACGCCATCTACGGCATGACTGGCGGCCAAATGGCTCCCACAACTCTGATAGGACAGAAGACGGCCACGTGCCCCTACGGCCGCGACCCCAAGATCCACGGTTATCCACTCAACATAACCGAGCTGGCAAGCCATCTGCGCGGCACGTGCTACGTTACGCGCCAGAGCGTCGACACCGTGGCCTCCATCCGCAAGGCCAAGAAAGCCATCCGCAAGGCTTTCGACGCGTCGATGCAAGGCCTCGGCAGCTCGCTCGTGGAGATAGTGTCGACGTGCAACAGCGGCTGGAAGCTCTCACCGGTGAAGGCCAACGAGTGGATGCGCGAGCACATGTTCAAGGAGTATGTGAAGGGCGACCTCAAGGACACCACAGGACTGAAGTGACACAGTGAACCCAGTAAAACAGAGAAAACCATGAAGAAAGAAATCATAATAAGCGGTTTCGGCGGACAAGGAGTGCTGTCGATGGGCAAGATCCTGGCCTACTCAGGACTGATGGAGGGCAAGGAGGTAACTTGGATGCCCGCTTACGGCCCCGAGCAGCGCGGTGGCACAGCCAACGTAACCGTGATCATCAGCGACCAGCGCATCTCGTCGCCCATTCTGAGCAAATACGACGTGGCCATAGTGCTCAACCAGCCATCGCTCGACAAATTCGCGCCGAAGGTGAAGCCCGGAGGCATACTCATCTACGACGGCTATGGCATCATGAACCCGCCCGAGAGGAAAGACATCAGCGTCTACCGCATCGACGCCATGGACAAGGCCGCCGAGATGAAGAACAGCAAGGTGTTCAACATGATAGTGCTGGGCGGACTGCTCAAGGTGTGCCCCGTGGTGAGCACCGACGGGCTGAACAAGGCACTCTTCAAGAGCCTGCCAGAGCGGCACCACGACATGATACCGCTCAACATGAAGGCAGTGGAAGAGGGGATGCACATTATATATAATGTGGAACAACCATAACACAGACTGATTTTTTATAACTCTCTAATTTTTATGGTGGGGCGTCGCTGCAGTGATTGTAGTGATGCCCTTTTTGTCTTAAAAAATGTAACATATAATCTAAAACAACTTTAAAAGCACCCATTTTGTCAGTTAATGAATTGATACAAGTCAAAAAAACCAAAATAAGTTTGGTGGTTTCAATAAATTTTTATTACTTTGCAGCCGAATACAAGAAAATAAGTAAAATTATTTCATAATTAATTCAGAGAGACATGAAAAAGTTAGTTTTATTGTTTGCTGCCGCTACGCTGGCAGTGTCTGCTTCGGCCCAGACGACCGTCGCAGGAAGTAAGGCTTTCGACAACGTCTACATTGGCATCAATGGCGGCGTTGCAACAAAGATGACTGGCCACAGCTGGCTGGGTGACCTTGATCCAAACGCTGGTCTGCGCATTGGTAAGAACATCACCCCGGTCTTCGGTCTGGCCATTGAGGGCAATGCTTATTTCTCAAACAAGCCTTGGGAGTCGACAGGTACTGTTGTTCGCGCTCTGAACACTCAGCTCCTCGGAACCCTTAACCTGAGCAACATGTTCGGTGGCTACAAGGGCGACCCACGTCTGTTTGAGGTTAGCGCCATCTACGGTGTGGGATGGGGTCACGTGTTCCTGCATGCCAATAAGGGCCGCGCTTACAACCGCATGACTTCGAAGGCTGGTCTTGACTTCGCTTTCAATCTGGGCAAGGACAAGGCTTGGCAGATCTACGTCGAGCCTTCTGTGACATGGGTGTTCAATGGAATGCCTGGAACAACTGGCTACAATGCTTGGTCTAATGTCGGTTATGATGTGGCTCGCAATGCCAACCAGGGCAGCTACAACATCCACAATGCAGCCTTCCAGCTCAATGCCGGTATCGTCTACAAGTTCAAGAACCATGACGGCCGCCACAACTTCACAATCGTTACTCCGCGCGACCAGGCTGAGATCGACGGTCTGAACGCTCAGATCAACGACCTGCGCAACCAGCTGAATGGCAAGGACAACGAGCTCAATGCTAAGGATCGTCGCATCGCCGAGCTGCAGAAGGCTCTGGATGAGTGCAACGCTAAGCCAAAGTATGTGAAGCCGGAGACCGCTACCAACCTGCAGCCGACCGTTCTGTTCCGTCAGGGCAAGAGCGTCATCGACAAGGCTCAGTATGCTCCGATCGAGCTCATCGCCAACTACATGAACAACAACAAGGACGCCAACGTTGAGGTGCGCGGCTATGCTTCACCTGAGGGTTCGAAGGAACTCAACCAGAAGCTGAGTGAGGATCGTGCCAACGCCGTTAAGGACGCTCTTGTGAAGAAGTACAAGGTCGATGCCAACCGCCTGACCGCTAAGGGCTTCGGTGCTACCGACAAGCTCTTCAAGCAGGTTGAGTTCAACCGCGTCGTTACTTTCAACGATGCCAACAGCGCTGACTAATCGATTAGTACCTACGATTTATTAAATAATAATTGCCCTGGCTGCAACGCAGTCAGGGCTTTTTAGTGCATCAGTGTAGGGGCATGATTCATCATGCCCGGCTTGAGCGTCTTTACGGACATGATAAATCATGCCCCTACGAAAGGGATGTTGCTCGTTTGAAGTTTGTGGATACACATTTATCCTAACTTGCATTATTCATCGACCGTGATAGTTATACCTGTCAATTGCAGGGGCCGTGCCTTGTGCCGGCCCACAAACAATGTCATAACTTTTTAAAAGATGTCTAACATTAATGTGGGCCGGCACAAGGCACGGCCCTTGCAATTGATGTACATAACGTTCAAACTCAATAATCCAGGCTAAAACGAAAGTGCCAAAATGAGGTCTCCGCCTTCATTTTGGCACATCACTACGATAACATGGCCAGTGGATGATGACATTATCCGTTGTGGCTATTTCACGCGCTTAAACACTATCTCGTTGGGCAGCTTCACCCATTTGCGGTTTCGTGCAATCTTTATCGTGCTGCCGTCGCCTTGCTTCAGAGTGGCTGTGCCGTCGGGCTTGACAGTCAGGCGGGCGGTCAGATCCTCGCTGCCATAGTCGTTGCTTATTTCCAGGTCGGCCACGCCCGCTTTCTTTATCTTGGCCGAGGCGAAGAGCCATTTTCGCCAGTCGCGGTAGTCGCCGAGGAATCCCGCCATCTCGCCAAAAACTTCTTGCCCAGGCACCACTATGTTGTTGTGATAGAGGTCCATCTTGATGTAGATGTGGTATTCGTCGTTCTGGAAAGTGCCTTTCAGTAGTGTGGAGTCGGTCTGTGCCCATGCCACACTGGGCAAAAGCGCCAAGGCCAACAATAGTTTCATGCTTCTCATATTGCTGCATTTAAAGGATATGGAGCAAAGTTACTGATTTTATGTCAATAAATGCGCAGTTTAAGTCAAAAAGTGGAGATTGGCATTGGAGAAACTTGCAAAATTTCGTATCTTTGCACGGAAATAACAATAGGTTTATATGAGCGACGAGACTTTATTTCCCGACTATGTGTTTGAAAGCAGTTGGGAAGTGTGCAATAAAGTTGGAGGCATCTACGCTGTACTTTCCACTCGAGCGAGGACACTGACCGAGAGGCTTGGCGACAACTTGATATTCATCGGGCCTGATTGCTGGAAAGACAAGGAGAATCCATTTTTTGAGCAGGACGACAAACTTCTGGCCGGTTGGCGCAGTGAGGCCGGGAAGGAAGGACTCAACGTGAAGGTGGGACGATGGAAAGTGCCAGGCCGCCCAGTGAGCGTCTTGGTCGATTTCCAACCATATTTCGCAGAGAAGGATAAAATCTATGCCAAGCTCTGGGAAGACTACAAGGTGGACAGTCTACACGCATACGGCGACTACGACGAGGCCTCGATGTTCAGCTATGCCGCCGCTCTCGTGGTGGAGAGCCTCTATAAGCATGTGGTCAAGCCCGGCAGCCGTGTGGTCTATCATGGCAATGAGTGGATGACGGGGCTTGGAGTGCTCTACGTCAACCATTATTTGCCACAGATAGGCACCGTGTTCACAACCCACGCCACGAGCATCGGTCGCTCCATAGCCGGCAACAACAAGCCCCTCTACCAATATCTTGAGGACTACAACGGTGACCAGATGGCCGCTGAGCTCAACATGCAGAGCAAGCACTCCATCGAGAAGCAGACGGCATGGAACGTCGACTGCTTCACCACTGTGAGCCAGATTACAGCCCGTGAGTGCGCCGAGCTGCTCGATAAGCCCGTCGATGTGGTGCTGCCAAACGGTTTTGAGGATGACTTAGTGCCCATTGGCGCCGCTTTCACCCGCAAACGCCATGCCGCCCGCAAGCGTCTGCTAAGCATTGCCCGCGACTTGACGGGGGCACAGATAGCCGACGACGCACTGATAGTGTCGACAAGTGGCCGCTACGAGTTCCGCAACAAAGGCATCGACGTGTTTGTGGAGTCGATGAGCCGGTTGCGCTATCGTGATGGGTTGTCGCGCCAGGTTGTGGCTTTCATTGAGGTGCCTGGCTGGGTGGCTGGTCCGCGTGAGGACCTTGTGGCACGTTTGGCCTCTGGCACCGACTACGACTCGCCGCTCGACAATCCCGTGGTAACCCACAATCTGCACAACTATGGCGACGACCGCATATTGGGGCAGATGAAGTGGCTTGGACTTCGCAACGAGGCCAACGACCGCGTGAAGGTGATATTCATTCCTTCTTATCTCATCGGCGACGACGGCATAGTCAACTTGCCATACTACGATGTGGTGCTTGGCAACGACCTCGCCATCTATCCGTCCTATTACGAGCCATGGGGCTACACGCCGCTTGAGGCGATAGCTTTCAAAGTGCCCACCATCACCACCAACCTGGCTGGTTTCGGCAAATGGGCTGATGAGGAGCTGGAGCACCAGACATCGTTGGAGAAGGGAGTCAAGGTGGTGGAACGCACCGACTACAACTACAATGAGGTGGTGGATGAGACAGTCGATGCCGTGCTTGCCTACTCTCAACTTGACAAGAAACATACCGACACTGCAAGACGCAATGCCGCAAAGCTCTCGAAACGAGCACTTTGGAGCGAATTTATCAAGTACTACTACGAGGCTTACGACATTGCGTTGCGCAAGGCCGAGATTAGGAAAAAGAATAAATAACACAAAAAGAATAATAAACACACACTAACTAACACGATGATTAAGATTAAGCAAGATTACGTCAACGAGTCTCACTGGAAAGAGATCAACGTGAAATCGAAACTCCCAGAGCAGTTGGAGTGTCTCGACGAGCTGGCCCACAACATGTGGTGGGCATGGAACTATGAGGCACGCAACCTCTGGAAGAGCCTCGACGAGAAGCTCTATGAGGAAGTGGGCCACAATCCGGTGCTGCTGCTCGAGCGGCTGAGCTACGACCGCAAGGAGGCCATAGTGAAGGATAAGGCCATCATGAAGCGCGTAAAGGACGTCTATAAGATATTCCGCAACTACATGAACGTGAAGCCCAACAAGGAGCGTCCCTCGGTTGCATACTTCTCAATGGAGTACGGCATCAACCAAGTGCTGAAGATTTATTCAGGCGGTCTTGGCATGCTTGCCGGCGACTACCTCAAGGAAGCATCCGACTCGAATGTCGACCTCTGCGGCGTGGGCTTCCTCTACCGTTTCGGCTACTTCAAGCAGAGCCTCAGCATGGACGGCCAGCAAATTGCAAACTATGAGGCGCAGAACTTCAACGCCCTGCCAATAGTGCGTGAGCTCGACGCCGACGGCAACCAGGTGGTTGTCGACGTGCCTTATCGCAACTACCAGGTGCATGCGCTGGTGTGGCGCGTCAATGTGGGCCGCATCAAGCTCTACCTGCTCGACACCGACACCGACATGAACTCGGAGTTCGACAAGCCCATCACCCACACCCTCTATGGCGGCGACTGGGAGAACCGCCTGAAGCAGGAGATTCTGCTCGGCATCGGCGGCATCCTGACGCTGAAGAAGCTCGGCATCAAGAAGGACATCTATCATCTGAACGAGGGTCACGCGGCACTGTCGAACCTGCAGCGCCTGTGCGACTACGTGGAGAGCGGCCTCAACTTCAACGAGGCGATGGAACTGGTGCGCGCATCATCGCTCTACACCGTCCACACGCCAGTGCCAGCCGGCCACGACTACTTCGACGAGAGCCTCTTTGGCAAATACATGGGCGGCTATCCGCAGAAGCTTGGCATCTCGTGGGACGACTTCATGGACATGGGGCGTAACAATCCCGGCGACCACAACGAGAAGTTCTGCATGAGCATTTTCGCCTGCAACACCTGCCAGCAGATCAACGGTGTGTCGAAACTGCACGGATGGGTCAGTCAGAAGATGTTTGCGCCGCTGTGGAAAGGCTACTATCCCGAGGAGAACCACGTGGGCTACGTAACCAACGGCGTCCACTTCCCGACATGGGCAGCCACAGAGTGGCGCAAGCTCTACGACGCCAGCTTCGACCCCACATTCATGCAAGACCAGAGCAACGAGGAAATTTGGCACGGCATCTACGACGTGTCGGACGAGGAGATATGGGACACCCGCATGGCTCTGAAGCGCAAGCTCATCACCTACATACGCGAGAAGTTCACCAAGCAGTGGCTCCGCAACCAGGGCGACCCTGCCAAGGTGGTGAGCATCTTGGAGCATATCAACGCCAATGCGCTTATGATAGGCTTCTGCCGCCGCTTTGCCACCTACAAACGCGCCCATCTGCTCTTCACCGACCTCGACCGGCTGAGCAAGATAGTGAACGACCCGAAGCATCCGGTGCTCTTCTTCTTCTCAGGCAAGGCCCATCCAGCTGATGGGGCAGGGCAGGGGCTCATCAAGAAGATATTTGAGATAAGCCGCCGCCCGGAGTTCCTTGGCAAGATCATCTTCCTCGAGGACTACGACATGCAGCT
This sequence comes from uncultured Prevotella sp., assembly GCA_964602785.1. Taxonomy (GTDB): domain Bacteria; phylum Bacteroidota; class Bacteroidia; order Bacteroidales; family Bacteroidaceae; genus Prevotella. The sequence continues at coordinate 9,691 of CAZRSL010000011.1, read as the reverse complement.
GGCACGCCGCCTTGTCAGTGGTGTCGACATCTGGATGAACACGCCGACCCGTCCGCTTGAGGCCTCTGGCACATCAGGCGAGAAGGCCGAGATGAACGGAGTGGTCAACCTGTCGGTGCTCGACGGCTGGTGGGTAGAGGGCTACCGCAAGGGCGCGGGATGGGCTCTGCCACAGGAGCGCACCTATCAGAACCAAGCCTATCAGGACCAGCTCGACGCCGCCACCATCTATTCGCTGCTTGAGCACGAGATTATCCCGCTCTACTACAACCGCGAGGAGGGCATGAGCTACAGCAAGGGATGGATCAAGGTGGTGAAGAACTCGATTGCCACCATCGCCCCGCACTACACGATGAAGCGTCAGCTCGACGACTACTACTCCAAGTTCTACACTCCCGAGGCCGAGCGGTCGAAGAGGCTGCAAGCCAACGACAACAAGCTGGCCAAGGAGATAGCACAATGGAAGGAGACAGTGGCTGAGCGTTGGGACAGCATCAAGGTGGTGGCTCACGATGGTGGTGGCCAGCAAGAGCCTGTTACTGGTGTAAAATACACCATGACATACGTGATTGACGAGCAGGGACTCAACGACGCCATTGGTCTGGAGCTTGTCATGCTCAACAACCAGCCCATCAACGACATCAACGTCCACAAGGTGATACCGTTCAAGATGGTCAGCCACAACGGCAACCAGTACACCTTCAAGGTGGAGTTTGTGCCTGAGATAGCTGGAGCCTACAAGATGGGCGTGCGCATGTATCCCAAGAACTCGCTGCTGCCACATCGTATGGACTTCGCCTACGTGCGTTGGCTTGAGGTCTGATAAAGGACTTGTATATAAAGTGAGGGAGCGCAATCATCATTGATTGCGCTCCCTCTCTTTATTGGTACGTTCTGTTTATATTTCCGCCGACTTCACCACGCTGCCGTCCATTGCCCTGACGTTGACCACGCCATCGTCGATTGTGGCGAATGTGGCTATGCGGTTTTGCTTGGGGAATGTGATTGAGCCAGTGTTGCACACCAACGTGCCTTCGGCGTTGCGCTCCAATTTCCACAAGTGGGTGTGGCCATAGAAGAAAGCGTCGGCCCGCATAGGCGGCATGTTTTCCTCGTTGTAGATGTGGCCATGGGTGAGGAAGATGCGCTTGCCGCCGTCTATCATTATGGTGTAGGTCTCCATGATGGGGAACTGGAGCAGCATTTGGTCGACCTCGGAATCGCAGTTGCCGCGCACAGCAACAATGTCGTTCTTCATGCCGTTAAGCAGAGCCGCGATGCCCTTTGGGTCGATGCCCTCGGGTATGCGGTTGCGCGGTCCATAGTTGAGGATGTCGCCCAACACCACCATCAGCTCATAGTGGTTCTGCCGATAGAAGCTGACCACCTGCTCGAGTTTGGGTAGACAGCCATGTATGTCGGACACGATGAGAATCTTCATGCTTTCTTGAATTACTAATTACTAATTTCGAATTACCAATTATTGGTTGATGAGTTGAGCCTATTATTAATTAGTAATTCGAAATTAGTAATTTCCAATTAACTCCTGCTCCACCAGTGCTTGCGCTTCGGCTCCTGATATTGGCCGCGCCGCTGGGCTATGATGTCGTTCCAGTCGAGATGGTTGTGTATCATCTGGTAGATGGTGCCCCAGTCGGGCAGCCCTCCTACGTTGCGGTCGTCAATCCACATATCCACTGTCAACTTGCGTGGCGACTGCGAGCCGGGCTGCGTGTTTTCTTCGGGAAAGTTCTTGTTCACCGCATAGAACTCCACCCCTCGCTTGCGGCACCACTCCACGGCCTCGTCGAGCAACTTGCCCTCGCGCACCGACCACAATATCAGGTTGTGGCGCTCCTGGATGAGCATGCGCAAGGTCTCGGTGGCAAATGGTTTCTCCGGGCCAATCTTGGGATATTGGTGCTCCACGATTGTTCCGTCAAAGTCAACTGCTATGTTCATTTGCTTCTATTATTAATAATGTAAAGCCCGTCAGTGCTTCTTCAGCTTCACCGAGTCGTCGTCTGGGTTGCCATAGCGGCTGTTCTTGTAGTCGCCGTAGGAGCCATAGCCACCATAGCTGCCGTAGGTGCCATAATGGCCATACTTGCCATATTTGCCGTAGTGGCCATAATAGCCATACTTGCTGTACTTGCCGTAGCGACCATAGCCGTAGTAGTAGCCATACTTCTTCTTGCTCAGGTCGATGCCGTTGATCACGATGCTCATGTTGGGCAGCTTGTTGTCGTCGTGCAACTGGTTGATCAGGCCGAAAGCGGCTTTCTGCGTGTAGTCGGCGCGGCACATGATGACGGTGGCGTCGGCTATGCGGCCCAACTGCACTGTGTCGGTAACCAGTCCGACAGGCGCGGTGTCGACGATGATGTAGTCGTATTCCTCGCGCAGTATCGCCATCACTTCCTCCAGGCTTGGGCGCGACAACAACTCCGAAGGGTTGGGCGGTATTGGGCCGGCCAGCAGCACGTCGAGGTTCTTGTTGACACCAGAGGGCAATATCTGCGAGTTCACCTCCTCTTTTGTCAGGTTCTCCTTAATGAGCAGGTTGGTTATGCCAGTGTGGTGGTTGGCTATCTCGAGCAGCTCGGCCAGACGTGGCTTACGGATGTCGAGACCCACGAGGATGACTTTCTTGCCCAGCAACGCGAAGCTCACCGACAGGTTGGCGGCATTGAATGTCTTGCCCTCGCCCGACGTGCTGGAAGTGAACATTATCACCTTCTGGTCGTCCTTGAGCATGAACTGCAGGTTGGTGCGCATGCCACGGAATATCTCTGCCATCTGGTTGTTCTTGTTTTCGTGCACCACAATGTCGGCCTTGGTCTTGGCTTGTTCGCTTGCCACGGCCACATCGGCGATGATGGGCAGTCGTGTGAGCCGTTCAACATCGGCATGGCCTTCAATCTTGTAGCGGAACAGGTTGGCGATGAAGAGCACTATGCCAGGGAAGAACAGACCCACAAGCAAGGCTATGAGATAGATGATCGATTTGCGCGGGCTCACCTGTCCGTAGAATTGCGGGTCGTCGATGAGCTTGCCCTTGTCGGCTGTGGCGGCGAGCGAGATGCTGTTCTCCTCGCGCTTCTGCAGCAACATCAGGTAGAGGCCCGACTTCACTTCCTGCTGGCGGCCTATCTGGGTGAGCATGCGCTCCTGCTGCGGTGTCTCCGACACCTCGCTCTGATATTTGCCCAGTTGCGAGGCTATCGAGTTGCGGGTGATGTTGAGGTTGCGGCGAGCCTGATTCATGGCGTTGTGTATGCTCGTGGTAAGCTCGTCGAGCTGGCGGGTGAGCGGAATCACCGTTGGTGATGTCTCCGACGCGCTCTGCAACAGACGGTTGCGCTGCAGCGCTATCTCGTTGTACTTGTTGATAAGGCTTGTCGAGCTTGCGTCGTTCAGACCCACGTTAGACGGCAGCACCTGATAGCGGTTGCCGGGCTGGTTCATGTATTGGTTCAGGCTGTTCAGCAGTTCTATCTGCGTGTTGGCATCGGCCAGTTTCTGCTCAAACGCGGTCTGGTTGGCCATGCTGCTGGTGGCGTTGCTCTTCACGTCGACCAGGCGGTTGCGCTGCTTGTAGCTTTCGAGCGCGCCCTCGGTGCTGCCCAGCTCGGCATTGATTTTCTCCAGTCGGCCATTGATGAACTTCTCGGTGCGCAGTGCTATCTCGTTCTTGTCCTCGTTGGCTTGCTGGTTGTAGACCACGGTGAGCTCGCGCAGATAGTCGATTGCCCTCTGTGGCACCTCGTCGGTCATGGTCAGGTTGGCTATTGTGGTGTTCTTCTGTGTCTGCGCTATTGTCAGCTCGCCCACATATTTATACGACGCCGACTTAGGGCTGACCAGATTGACATATTCCACGTCGCCGTCCTTCATCTTCTGGCCCAGCTCGTTGGCTGTCAGCGTGAGTATTCCGGCGCGTGTGGCTATTGTGGCTGGCAGCGAGGTCAGGGTGCGGTTGAGCGAGAATGGCCCCTCAACGAATGTCTCCTCCTTGCCTGGCACGGTGTAGGTTCCGTTCACATTGTAGTTCTTGCCGTCGCGCTCTATGGTCAGATTGAAACTTGCCTTGCCCAGTTTGTCGAGGTGAGGCTCGTCGATGTCGACCGTGACGGGCTGTGTCTGATAGACGATGGCATCCTTCACGCGGCCTTTCATCTTGTAGTTGACGTAGAGCTTCAGATTCTTAGCCGCGCTTGCCGAGAGGATGTGGGAGTCGAGAATCTCCATCTCGTTGTCGATGCCGTTGGTGTTGGTTATCGTTCCGAGCGTGTTGGAGTTTCTGATGCTGCTACTGCTGCTGCGGCGCGAGTTGCTGTCGTCGTCCTTGATCAGTATCTTCGCTCCGGCGCTATAGAGTGGCGTGGTGTATCTGAGGTAGATGGCGGCCGCGCCAAGGCAGATTATCACCGACACCACAAACCATTTCCAGTTGAGTATCAGTGCGGCTATTATCTTCTGCAAGTTTATGAGTTGGCTCTCTTCCTCCTCTTGCAGTTGTTGCTCCAGCTCGGTGTTGTTGCTGTTGCTGCTGTTGTTGTTCTTAGTCTCTTCCATTTTGTTGCTGATGACAGTAAGTTAGTGTTTATTTGCCTTCGGCCAAGTCCATTAGATATTTACCGTAGTCGTTCTTGATCATCGGTTGGGCCACCTCGCGCAGCTTCTCGCGGCTTATCCATCCGCGCTTGTAGGCTATCTCCTCAAGGCATGCCACCTTCAGGCCTTGTCGCTTCTCTATCACCTCGATGAATGTGCTGGCCTCCGACAGGCTGTCGTGCGTTCCCGTGTCGAGCCAGGCGAATCCGCGCTGCAGCGTCTGCACCTTCAACTGGCCTCGTTTGAGGTATTCCTGGTTGACGGTGGTTATCTCCAGTTCGCCGCGTGCGCTGGGCTTGATGTGTTTGGCTATCTCCACCACGCTGTTGGGATAGAAGTAGAGGCCCACCACGGCATAGTTGCTCTTCGGCTTGGCCGGCTTCTCCTCTATGCTGAGGCAGTTGCCGTCCTTGTCGAACTCGGCCACGCCGTAGCGTTGCGGGTCGTTGACGTAGTAGCCGAACACTGTGGCCTTGCCCTCTTTCTCGGCTGTCTCCACGCTCTGGCGCAGCAACGCGCTGAAGCCCGCTCCCTGGAATATGTTGTCGCCCAGAACGAGGCAGACGCAGTCGTCGCCGATGAACTTCTCGCCGATTATGAAAGCCTGGGCCAGTCCGTCGGGGCTGGGCTGCTCGGCATACTCAAAACTGACGCCGAGGTCGCTGCCATCGCCCAGAAGCCGCTTGAAGCCCGGCAGGTCGTAGGGTGTGGATATGATCAGGATGTCGCGTATCCCAGCCAGCATGAGCGCCGATATGGGGTAGTAGATCATCGGTTTGTCGAAGATGGGTATCAGCTGCTTGCTGATGCCCTTTGTTATCGGGTAGAGGCGTGTGCCTGAACCGCCAGCCAGAACTATGCCTTTCATGATAGTATGTTTGTGGTTTTATATCGTTGTTGTTAATATGCGTTTTTGTCGGGATGGACCATGGCCACAGCCGTGCGGGCTATAATCTTGATGTCGAGCCAGAAGGTCCAGTTCTCGATGTACATTATGTCGTATCTGACGCGTTCCTCCATCTGCCACAGCTCCTTGGTCTCGCCGCGGTAGCCGTTCACCTGCGCCAGTCCCGTTATGCCCGGACGGCAGAAGTGGCGCACCATGTAGGTGCCTATCAGCTTGGAGTATTCCTCGGTGTGGGCCAGCATGTGGGGTCGCGGCCCCACCACGCTCATGTCGCCCACGAGCACGTTGAAGAACTGCGGCAGCTCGTCGATGTTGGTGCGGCGCATGAAGTTGCCGAAAGCGAACTTGCGCGGGTCGTCCTTGGTGGCTTGCAGACTGTCGGCCTCCTTGTTTACGTGCATCGAGCGGAACTTCCAACAGTTGAACGTCTTGCCGTTTATGCCGGTGCGCTTCTGCTTGAAGAACACGGGGCCTCGGCTCTGCAGCTTGATGATGAGGCCGATTATAGGTGTCAGCACAACGAGGAATGCGCACACGATAAGGCTGAACACGATGTCGAAGCCGCGTTTCAGCCAGTAGTTGCGTGGGTCGAGCAGTGGCTCGTGGTGGTTGGTCAGCACGTCCATGTCGCCCAGCCGCTCGTTGGTCAGGTGCATGCGCGAGTTGGGGAACTCCTGCGGCACGTAGTAGAAGTGCACCGTGTGCTTGTCGCAAAACTCCGCTATCTTCACCACCTCGTCGCTCTCGCTGATGGGCAGGCTGACGAACACGTCGTCGCAGGGCCGCTCGCCCTCGTTGCTGTCCATCACGCGGTTCAAGTCCTCAATGCTGCCTTTCAGCTTCAGCTCTTCGGGAGCCTTGGCGAAAGGATGGTCGGCGTAGTAGCCTATCACGTTGAAGTCCCTGGTCATGTTGCCGCCCAGGTTGCTGTAGAGTGTGAGCAAGCTGTGGTTGTCGCCCACGAACACCACCGAGCGTCGGTTGTGGCCCGACTTGCGGTAGCGGCGCAGCGAGAACAGCTCCACCTGCCTCACTATCACGATGAGCACAAAGAGGATGGGGGAGAAGGCCACCATGAAGTCGAACTGCCCGCCGCCCTGCGTGGCCAGCCTGACAATGAGGAAGAACATGATGGAGAAGAGCAGCACGTACTCGAACACCCGTTGCAGCACTTGGCTCACCTTGACAAGCCGGCTGCTCACTATCTCGGGCACGAAGAACTCCGACATCACCATGCAGGCGCTGGCCGTGAAGTAGAACAAGAAGACATGGTTGTGGAACACTGGAGGAATCAGCTCTTCCCCCCAGTAGTAGAACACAGTCAGCAAGCCGTTGAGAATGATCAGGTCGCCCAGCAGGACACCGTACCTCAACATCGAATTGCCGTCATATTTCTTCATGTTACTCTACAGACTACTTTTTTGCCGATGCAAAGTTAGCTTTTTTTTTCCACATATCCGTGGCCTTATTAAAAAAAGTTATGCTTGCTGATGTTTTTGCCGTTATTATTCAGCTCCCTTTCCGCGCGGTCGGAAATAAAATGACTTTATAACTCAGTTTTGTTACTCAATTTTCGGAAATTATGCAATGTCCTGTGATTAACTTGCATTATTCATAGATTGTGTTCGTTAAACCTTCCAATTGCAGGTTTAACGAACACAATCTATGAATAATCCAGGTTAAACCAATTCTGTCGATGGGACGTTATGACGCTGGAAACCATGCGAAATGCCCTGTCATCATCTCCCATCAATTGATAATCACGTTCCCATCAATTGATAATCACGTTCGTATCAATTGATAACAACGTGATTCACACTTGAAAATGATGGCAGAAGTGCCACTTTCGCCACGCCAAAAGTGCCACTTCTGAGGGTTTAGGTGGCCTGTTCAGGCGAACTTTTCGAGTGCTTCGGGCTGCTAAAACAGGGCCGCTGACTAACGGCGATGGTGGAATTGAAGAAAAAAAGCAATGAAATTCAAAAATTGTAAATTAAATTTTGTAACTTTGCAAGCATTAAGCCAGCGGCAAAATGGCCGCCGGCATAAACAACGTAATCAAAATGAGTTTCTTAGACAAGATATTCAAGCGCAAAACAGAACAGGAAGAGCGCGTCGGCGGCATGCAAGACTTCATGACGCTTGTGCGTGTCTACTTCCAGGCCAGCCTTGCCAGCAACCTCGGCATCAACAATCTGGCCATGCTGCCCGACCTGCGGGTGTTTAAAGCCACGCTCCATGTGGCCACCGTCAACAACAAGCTCGGGGTGGGCGAGAAGTCGGCCTGCAAGAAGATGATGCAGAGCATCTACAAGACCGACGACGACTTCTTCCGCGAGATCGACCGCTCGATACGCAAGAACTGCCACAAGGTGCAGGACGTGCAGACCTATCTCTACCAGTTCCAGGGCTTCTCGCAAGACCTGATGATGCTCACGGGCAACCTGATGAAGTTCAAGCTGCGCGTGCCGGGCTTCTTCAAGAAGGCTCTCTACGCCATGACGGAGAAGACCGTGGGCGACATTTTCACCAAGAACGACTTTAAGGACGCCAGCGTGGTGAAGGCGGTGATGGCCGTCAGGCAGTACAACCACCGGCTGGGCTTCACCCAGAAGTGGGTCACCGACTTCCTCTACCAAGTGGTAATGCTGGCCAAGAAAGAACCCAAGCCCTCCGACGAGGACATAGAGAAAGCTAAAAAGCAGCAGAAATGAACGCCAACGACGAGACTCTGAAGCTCTTAACCACCCGCATGCGCCAGCTTGTGCTGCAGTACAAGCAGTTGAAGAGGCAGAATGCCGAGTTGGCCGCCGCGATTGGAGAGCGCGACGCCACACTCAAGGCTATGCAGGGCGAGCTGGTGCAGGCCCGAAAGGACTATGAGTCGCTGAAGATGGCAAAGATGGTAACGCTGAGCGACGTCGACGTGGAGGGAGCCAAAGCCCGTGTGGCACGGCTCATCCGCGAGGTGAACAAGTGCATCACCCTGCTCAGCGAGAAATAATCACCCTTACTTAAATGGCACAAGACAAACTACACATAACACTCCACGTCTACGACACCGAAATGTCGGTCAACGTGCCCCGCGACGAGGAGGTTTTCTACCGCAGGGCAGCCAAAGAGATAACCGACACCATCAACACCTACGCCTCCATCTTCAACGGCAGGAAGACGGAGAAGGAGCTGATGTATATGGCCCTGATCGACATTGCCCTGCGCTATGAGAAGGGACTCAATGTGGACGACACGCTCAAGAGCCTGATCAAGGAAGTCGAAGCCGTGCTATAAATATAAATAATGTGTAACCAATCAAATAAAATCAATCATAAACTATGGTAACAGCAATCATTGCCGCTGCCATCGCTCTCATAGTGGGTGGTGGGCTCGGCTATGCAATATTCCGTTATGTCGCTAAAGGCAAATACAACGAACTGATGGACGCGGCCGACAAAGAGGCCAACGTGATAAAGGAGAAGAAACTGCTCGAGGTGCGCGAGACCTTCATCAACAAGAAGGCGGAGCTCGACAAGGAGGTGCAGCAGCGCACACAGCGCATACAGCAGAACGAGAACAAGCTGAAGCAGCGCGAGATAGGGCTCAACCAGCGTCAGGAGGAGCTGGGCCACCGCAAGCAGGAGGTGGAGCAGATGCAGACGCGCATCGACAACGAGAAGAAACTGCTGCAAGCCCGCCAGGCCGAGCTCGACAAGATGCAGGAGAGGGAGCGCGCCAAACTGGAGGAACTGTCGGGACTGAGCGCCGAGGAGGCCAAGCAGCGGCTCATCGACAGCCTTAAGGACCAAGCCAAGCTCGACGCCGCAAGCTACGTCAACGAGATTATGGACGAGGCCAAGCTGAACGCCAACCAGCAGGCCAAGAAGATAGTGATAGAGACGATACAGCGCACCGCCACCGAGACGGCAATAGAGAACTCCGTCAGCGTGTTCCACGTCGACAACGACGAGGTGAAGGGGCGCATCATTGGCCGTGAGGGCCGCAACATCAGGGCACTGGAGGCAGCGACAGGCACCGAGATAGTGGTCGACGACACCCCGGAGGCCATCGTGATAAGCGCGTTCGACCCGATTCGCCGCGAGGTGTGCCGTTTGGCTCTGCACCAGCTTGTGGCCGACGGCCGCATCCATCCCGCCCGCATCGAGGAGGTGG
>CAZRSL010000010.1:0-56002 GCA_964602785.1 uncultured Prevotella sp. | reverse complement strand
TCGTCCCAATGGAAGCGGATTTCAGAGAACTTGCCCTTCTCATAGTTGTAGTTGTCGCCCTCGTCCTCATAGAGGGTGTAGTCGGCGTCGGCTCCGGGATATATTCTCACCTCAAGGTTGTCCCACGGTTTCTCATTGGAATATTGCACCTTAGGGCCGAAAGGCACAATGCTGCCCGCCCGCACATAGACCGGCGTCTGGCTTATGGGTGCAAGGGTGAGCACGTTCTGCCCTCCATCGAAGAGTTCATTGGTCCAGAAGTTGAACCACTTGCCGCCCTTGGGGAGATAAACGTCGATGGCAGCGGCGGCCTTTTCAATCTCGGGATAAATCAGATGGCCCTGGCGATTATGGTCGATGTAGGTGTAGAGCGGCTTTGTAACCGGCTTCACCAGCAGTGAGCGTCCAAACAAGTACTCGTCGCCCAGCTTAGCGGCTGTGGTGTCGGCAGCGAAGTCCATCATCAGCGGGCGCATCATCAGGTCGTTGTGCTGCACGGTGGCGCCAGCCTGACTGTAGATGTAGGGCAGCAGGCGGTAGCGCAGTTCGATGGCGCGTTTCTGTTCGTCGTAGGCCCAGTCGCCAGGCTCGCCGTAGCGGTATATCTCGCTGACCATGGGCGATGAGCAGTGGTTGCGCATGAGAGGCATGAACGTGCCCCACTGCATCCAGCGCACCTGCAGTTCCTGTGCGTAGGGACTCTTGGGGTTGTTGCCAATGGCGCGGCCGAAGAAACCGCCGAGGTCGGTGTTCCAGAACGGTATGCCGCAGACTACGTAGTTGAGTCCCGACGGCACTTGCTGCTCCATCTCCTCCCACGTGCTGTTGATGTCGCCGCTCCAAGAGAACGTGCCGTAGTGCTGCAGGCCGAATGCTCCGCTGCGCGTCATGTGGAACGAACGCTTGTTGTTGCCTTTAACGGCACGCTCGTGGTCGTAGATGCCTTTGTTGGTGGCGATGGAGAAGGCGTTGTGCACCGCTGTCCACGAGCCGTCGTAGGTTTTCACCTCGTCGCCATTCTTGTGGCTGAACTGGTCGGGCTCGGTGGAGTCGGTCCACCAAGCGTCGAAGCCAAGCTGCTGCAAGTAGGAGAGATAGCGCCAGTAGAGGTCGCGGGCCTTAGGGTTGAAGGCATCGTAGACGCGGGCTCCGCTGCGCTTAGGCCATGAGATGAACGGATAGAGCGCGCCCATCTGCTGCAGCTCCTTGTATTGCGGTGTCCACGGGCCGAAGTCTGGCCATATTGTGATCATCAGGTGGGCGTTGTTCTGGTGAACGTAGTCTATCATGCGCTTCGGGTCCTCATAGCCTTTGGCCTGGAAGCGCATGGAGTTCCAGTTGGAGTCGTTGCCCCAATACTGCCAGTCCTGCACGATGGCGTCGAGAGGCACTTGGCGGTCGCGGTACTCCTTGAGCACGTTGCACACCTCGTCGACCGACTTGTATCGCTCGCGGCTCTGCCAGTAGCCCATGGCCCATAGGGGGAACATGGTGGCCTGGCCGGTGAGCTGGCGTATGGCGGCGACGACACCGTCCTGCGAGCCGTCTTTATACATGAAGTAATAGTCGACGCCGCTTGGAGCCACGGCCGAGCGGAAAGATGTAACTCCCGTTGCCGTGTCGTCGTCGAACCACGTGCGCCCGGCGTTGTCCCAGTAGAGGCCGTAGCCTTTCTGCGACGTGAAATAGGGCATGTAGATGTGGGTGTTGTTGTTCCACATCTCAACGTGCTGCCCTCGCTGGTTCATGACGTTGACGCGCCGCTGACCAAGACCGAGGATGACCTCGTCGGGCTCCAACCGCCACGTCTGGCTGATGGCATACATGCCCTTGTTTGCGCCCTCGGCAATCAGACTGGCCTCACTCTGGCTGCCCTCCTTGAGAAGACTGTTGCCACTGGTCGAGAAGAAAGCCACCGCGCCCGTCTGCTTGTTGATCGACACCTTTATGTTTCCGCTGCTCACACCCACGCCGTCGGCACGGTCGGCCACGTCGATGTTCTGCTTCTTCTCAGGCACAGCCGTAACACTGTAGCTCTTCCGCTCAGGCACAGCTTTCAGAGTTGATGGATATTTCACAACACGTACTATGGAGGGTGAATAAAACTCCACCTCGGTCGCCAGTCCTCCTGTGGCCGCGTCCACGCGCACGCCGTAGGCTGTCCTGCTCATCGTCTGTGCCATGGTGTCGACTGAGAATGCAGCGCAGCAGAGGACAATGATAAGTTTGTTAGTATTCATTATTATATTCTTATTTTTTATGAGTGCAAATTTAGTGTAAAGGGATGGTCGTAGTGGGGTATTTTCTTTATCTTTGTTCGTAAAAAACGGTGAAGACAAAGAAAATACCCCATTTAGGAGCAAGATAATCGACCTGCAATCATCCACATTTCATTCCACTATTATCAGTCCGCCCATCTGCGGCAGTGTGGTTTTCAGCAATCCTTTCTTGCCGATTTTCAACTCTTTCACCATGGTGGCGCGTCGCTTGTCCTCGTAATAGAGCTTTACGGTCTTGCCGGCAAGATTGGGGAGGGATAGGGTGGTGGCGATGGGCGCGTCGGAGCCGTTGATGCCGCCCACGAACCACTTGCCCGACTGCGCGTCCTTGCGTGCCACCACGAAGTATTTGCCAGGATAACCATCAAGAAATTCCGTCTCAGTCCACACTGTGGGGATTTGTTTGAGGAAGACGCTCTCCACGTCGTTGACGGTAAGGTCAGATTGCGGAGTAAGCTCCACGCAGCCGACCGAAGTCTGGTTTGTGATGGCTGTGGCAAGCTCGAACAGGCGTGAGGTGTGGCGTTGGTGGCGGCTCTGGTTGTCCTTGCTCATAAAATCGTTCATGATGACCCCGCCCCAGTCGAAGCTGCCCACGGCGTTGCGGGTGTAGGGATACATCGTCATCTCGAAGCCCTCCCGCTTGGCGTGGTAGTCGGAGAAGTAAACGTTCTCGCTCGCCAAAGCCGCCTCAGAGGCCACATAGTTGGGGTACATCCGCTCCCATCCGCGCGGTATGGTGCAGCCGTGGAAGACGACGGCGAGACCGTAGTCGTTGGCGTCGCTCAGTATGTCCTCGTAGAGGCGCATCGTCTCCTGCTTGTCGCCCGCGAAGAAGTCCACCTTTATGCCTTTGATGCCGATGCTCCTCATCCACTTCATCTCGGCCTTGCGCTTGATGGCGTTGTTCATAATGTCGCGCGGCCCCTGCGGCGCGTCGTTCTCGGCTCCGTTGCTGTTGTACCACAGCATCAGGCTCACGCCTTTCTCCTTGGCGTATTTGGCAAGCCGCCCGATGCCGTCGCGCCCTATCTTGGTGTCCCACCAGTTGTCTATCAGCACGCTCTCATAGCCATATTTCGCGGCGAGGTCGATGAACTGCACTTGGTCGTCGTAGTTTATCGACTCGTCCTGCCATATCAGCCAGCTCCAGGTGTATCGGGCTGGCTTGTTGACAATTGCAGGTTCATACTTGGGCTCTACGACATCAAACTGTATGGTGGTCTCCACTATTGGCTTCAGTGTCTGGCCCAGGGTGATGGTGCGCCAAGGCGTGCTCCCGGGCAGTGATATGGCGGCCGACGCCGAGCCGAAGCCGTTGTTCTCGCCAGGTTGTGGATAGGCCACGGTGTAGCCCGACAGTGGGTCGTAGTCGGAAAGGCGCGAACCGCAATACTGGCCGTCGACGCCCGTCTCAGAGACGAGAGCCCAGCCCTCGCCCACGTGGAACAGGCAGGGAAAAGTATAGCCCACACCAAACTTCGACTTGTCTGTCATCGGCGCGTCAGCCTTGTATTCCTCCTCGTAGGAGGGCTTGGTGCGCTGCCACCCGATCATCGGCAATGCTTGGGGGCAGATGAACGTGGTGGTGGCTGAGGGGAAGAGAAACGCGCTCGCCTCGCCCTCTATGACCGCACATTTCGGGTTGTCTTTCTTCTGCCGTGGAATGGTGTAGCGGAAAGCAACATCGTTGTTGGCGACAACAAACGTAACTGTCATCTTCAGACCGTCTTTCGTCTCCACACTGATGTCGGCGGCGTTGGCGTGGAAGTCGATATGGCTGCGCTTGGTGTTTGCCATGTCGTACTGCTTGTCCATCTTGTAGTCCTTGGCCGACTTGATCGCCAGACCTTCGGTGAAGTCGCCGATGTTGCTTCTCAGCCCGAGGCGAGAGGGCAAGAGCATCTGCGTTCCGTGGAGCGTGGCACTGTAGGTCAACTGCCCGTTGGTGTCGCTGACGGTAACCACGAGATTGCCGTCGGGCGAGCTGACGGTTTTCTCCTCTACTGCCATGGGAATGGACAGAAGGAGGAAGAGCGGCAATAAAAGTTTGTTCATATTATGTTCTGTTAGGTTTGCTAAAATGTCAATCGGCCTCTGCCTGCGCCTTTTTCCTGTATTCAGAAGGCGACATGCCAGTGGCCTTGCGGAAGCACTTGCCGAAATATTTCGGGTCGGTGAAGCCCACGGCGTAGGCTATCTGCGAGAAGTTCTCCTTGCTCTTGGCTATCAGTTCTTCGGCCCGCTGCATGCGCATGGTCTGCACGAAGTTCTTGGCCGTCATGCCCACTATGCTCTTTATCTTCTCTAAGAAGACGATATAGCTGAGGTTGACCGCGCTGGCTATGTCTTCTATCTTCAGTTTCTCGTCGCCGATGTGCTCTTCCAGATATTTCATCACCTCCTGCATCATCTTCTTGTCGGCGTCCACTATCTGGGGACTGCTAAGGTGGTACTCGGTGGCTTGAGGGATGAGATTTGAGGATTGAGATTTACTGTCCGGTTGGATGGCCTGGCTCGACAGCTCCGCCATTATCTGCTGCTGCAAGAGCCGCCGCTGGCCTATGATGTTCTCAACGCGCTGCATGAGGTAGGTGGCGCTGAACGGCTTGGTTATGTAGTCGTCGACACCCTCTTTCAGACCTGTCAGCTTGTCCTCGAGCGAGGCTTTCGCCGACAATATTATAATAGGTATGTGGCTCGTGTCGTTGTTCTGCTTCAGATGGTGAACCATGGTTATGCCGTCCATCTCTGGCATCATCACATCGGTGATTATGAAGTCGGGCTGTTCCTTAGACGCCATCTCCAGGCCCTTGCGTCCGTTCTCGGCTGTTATGACGTGGTAGGTGCTGCTGAGTATTTGGGAGAGGAAGGCGCGGAGGTCGGTGTTGTCCTCAACAACCAGTAGGGTTATGTCCTGCTTCTCTGTCTCGTCATCGTCGTTTTTCTGTTTGCCGCTGACGAACACTGGGGCGCTCTCGTCGTCGACGAAATAGTTTTTGCCCTCCATATTGTAGTCGAGCATGTCGTTCACCATCTCAAGCATTGAACGGCTGTTGCGCTGTATCATCTCCAGTCCGTTGCGGGTGGTCTCGTTGATGGGTTCGCGGTTGAGTATCTCCGTGGCCGGGCCGCCAATCAGCGTCAGTGGCGTGCGCAGTTTGTGGCCCATGTCGGTGAAGAAGCGCATCTTAATCTCGTTCATCTGGCGGTCGAGCTTGTTGCGGTTGTGCAGATAATAAATGTAAAGCACGATGAAAATCAACGTCAACGCGATAAGCGCATAGAGCAGTTTCGCCCAGATGGTCTCCCAGAATGTTGGATGGACATAGATGGACAGTTCACGCTGGTTGTCGACCCACTCGCCGTCGCAGTTGGTGCTTCTGACGAGCAGCTTGTAGTGACCGGCGGGCAGGTTGCTAAGCGACGCGCTGTGGTTGTTGTCGGTGTAGTTCCATTCCTTGTCCACGCCCTCCAGCATATAGGCGTATTTCACAAGGTAGTTGTCGGTGTAGTCGATGGCCGAGAAACTGATGGTTACGTTGCGGCGGTCGGACGGCAGGTCGAGCACCTTGCTCCCCATGATCAATTGTGGTGTCTGCTCTCCTTGGTATAGAACCGTTGTGAACACTATGTTCGGCTTTATGGCCTGCTTGAGCAACTGCTGCGGGCTGAAGGCGATGTAGCCTCCCACTATGCCCATCACGATCTGCCGTGAGACGGGGTTGTAATAGGGCTGTGCCTCGGTGAAGTCGCAACGCCCGTCGAGGTCGCCCGGGCCGTACTGCGACACGTGCCCCGTCTTTGGATTGTATTTGTCGATGGTCGACTCCCTTACTACCCAGAGGTTGCCCTGCTGATCCTCTATCATCGACTGCACGTTGCCCTCGTCCTCCGAGAACTGTGGCAGACGGCGGAACTTGAGTTGGTTGGCGAGCAGGTTGCCCGAGGCCACCTGCTGTATTCCGCCACCGAGTGTGGCCACATAGACATGGCCACTCCGCATCGCCACAGTCTGCAGCACGTCGCCGCTTTGCAGACTTGTGGTGTCGCCCTCCACCTGCCGGGTCAGGTAGGGATGGATTTGCGATGGTGATGAGAACTTGTTGGAGAACGTTATTATGCCGTTGCTGCACGACACTATGACCACGCCACCTGGCGTATGGGTGATGCGCCTGACGCGGTTTAGCTCCTTCTGTGGGAATTGCCTCATCACGTTGTCGATGTTGGCAAACTTGTGGTTGCCCTCTTGCAGCAGGTTGACGCCCCGTTCGAATGTGCCTATCCAGATGTTGCCCCGGTTGTCCTCGTCGATGGCGTAGACATCGTTGTGGCTGAGCGACCACTTGTCGCCGGCGCTGTGCAGAAAGTGGCTCATGCGACCCTGCTCCAGCATGTAGAGGCCGTCGCCTTTGGTGCCTATCCAGAGCCTATAGCGGCTGTCGAGCTTCATAGTGTAGACGCCGTTTTTGGAGAAGATGACAGGTGTGTTGACCACGTGGCCGCCGCTATCCATATATCCAGCCAGCCGCCCGCCATTGTCGAATACGAAGAGGTGGCCGCTCTGGTCGCCCACGAGCAGCCGTCCGTCGGGAGTGGAGGCCATGGCGCGTGTGGCGAGGCCGCGCATGGTGTGGCACAGGTTGATGTTGTGGCGCTTGAAGTTGACCATGGCAAGGTTGCGCGACCCCACGAGCCACAGGTTGCCCTGTGCGTCGACAAAGAACCTTGTGAGATATGGCATGGAGAAGGCGAGGTCGTCGTCAGATTGGAGGATGTATGGCACGAGCCGGCCTGTAGCCTCGTCGTAGTAGCTGAACACGCCGTTGCGTGGCACTGTCCAGACTGTTTCAAATTTGTCCTCTATCCAGAACGGCTTGTCGCTGCTTGTGGCGTTGAGCAAGCCCATCGACTGGAGATGGACAGTCTGCCCGGTCTGCGGAACAACTATTTCCACGCCGTCGTTGTCGGTGAACGCCCACACCCGCTTGTGCCGGTCCACGTGCAGCTCTTCCACATTCTTGATGCCTGAGTCGACGAGGCGGCACGACATGTTGTCGGTGTTGAGCTCCAGTATACCCTTGTCGGTGCCTATGAGCAGTGTGTTGATGCTGTAAGGCTTCATGCAACTGATATGGCTCACACCCGCTGGCAACAGCACCTTGCGCAAGTTGCCGCCTTTGCCATAGTACCACAGCTGGCCGTCGGTTGAGGCGAACAACAACTTCTCCTCCATGCGCTGCACAAGACTGCACTGATGCTTGACGGCCACTCTCTTATCCAACCGTGCCAAGCCCTTGTCGGTCAGGAGCCATTCTGTGCCGTCGGGAGCCAACACCACGTTGCTCACGTTGCATCCGTCCAAGCCCAGCGCATGCTTGCTGTAGCGTCTGACGCCATTGCCGTCGGCGTCGAGCGTGCTGTCGGTGATGCTGAAAAGGATGTCGGACTCTGGGGGAGTGAGCACCCAAGTGTGGCCGTTGGGCAAGGTGACAATTGAACGGGCGAGAAAATCGGTATGAAACTTCTTTCTCAACACCGACGAGACATCGGTGAACGTGCCCGATTGCGTCTGAAACAAGTAGAGTCTGAGGTCGTAGCTGACGCACCATATATCACCCTCAGCGTTGCTCTTGATGTTGAGGAGGCGGTTGGTCGACAGCACGTTGCCGCTCTTCACTGTGTTGCGGAATGTGCTGAAGCGGTATCCGTCGTAGTAGCAAAGCCCGTTCCACGTGGCAAACCACACTATGCCGTTGGGCGTCTGCTCTATTCTTGAAATCATGCTGGCGGCGAGGCCGTCGCGAATGCTGAAGTTGCGCACCGAGCAGTAGGGCTGGGCTGTGGCCGTGGTAAGGCACGACAACAGCAGAACACAGAGGGATAGAAAAAGCCTTCTCATTGGGTTTTTAGTCTTGTTGTTTGCAAATTTACACAAAAAGAGTGAAACACCCAATGAGAAAGCTGGAAAATGCTTTAGGTTACTTGGTAAATGTGAACAGGGCAAAGCTGCGGCCCGCCACCGCCACCGACGTGCTGCCACCACTGACCTTTGGGGCATCCACCTCTTTCGGAACGATGTGCTGTTTGTCTTGCAGTGTGTTCTCGTCGTTGTCGTTGCCCGACAGAACCACGGCTTTCATGGCTTTCAGGTTCTTTGCGCCTTTGAAGTTTAGAGCGATGTTGCGTGGGGTGTGGCTGGCGTTGACTATTTTAATCACAATTTCGCCATTCCGCTTGTTCAATGTGGCCGAGGCGTAGAGGCTGTCCTCGCCGGCTATCTCGTGTCCTTCCTCGGTCAGGCTGAGCTTGTTGGTGCCGCAAGTGGTGGCGAAGAGCTGCTGCACATACCAGTTGACGGTGCGCACGCTCGACAGGTTGTCGAACCATATCAGGTCGGGCGACCACTGGTGGCCGTTGATGTTGGCGAAGAGTGGGGCGTAGGTGGCCATCCACACCACGTCGGCGTTGCGGTCGATGCCCGTCATAAACGCGGCCTCGGCCAGCGCGGCTTGGAAGTTGTTGCGCCGCCCGCTGCCCTTGCAGGCATATTCGCCGGCAAACACTTTCGGCCCTTTGCGGTCGTAGTTGTCATAACGGCGGGCGTTGTCGAGAAACCACTCTGGCCCCCTGTAGAAATGCTCGTCGACCAGATCCATCTTCAGCCGCCTCATCTCCTGCCAGCCATAGTCGAAATGATCGCCACCGGGCGACGGCCCCGACGAGCCCACGAGCTTGATGTCGGGATATTTCTCGCGCACGGCTTTTGCGATGGGTTCCAGCCGCTCGGGATAGAGTGGCCCTCGCTGTTCGTTGCCGATTGCAAGATACTTCAGATGGAAAGGCTCCGGGTGTCCCATCTCGGCCCTGACGCGCCCCCATTGCGAGCTGACGGGGCCGTTGGCAAACTCTATCAGGTCGAGTGCGTCGTCGATATACGGTTGAAGCTCATCTATAGGCACGTTGCCGTCTATCTTGCTGCGCCCATGCCGGTTCTGATACTGGCACGCCATGCCGCAGTTGAGCACAGGCAGCGGCTCGGCGCCGATGTGTTCAGAAAGGAGGAAGTACTCGTAGAATCCAAGGCCGTAGCTTTGGAAATATGAGGGGAAAAACTGCTTCTTGTAGGAGAAAGCCCATCGGTTCTCATTTTGTGGTCTGTTCTCTGGCCGCCCCACAGTGTTCTTCCACTCGTAGCGCGTGGCCAGGTCGGCTCCTTCGACTATGCAGCCGCCGGGGAAACGGAACACGCCGGGATGCAGGTCGGCAAGGTCGTTGACAAGGTCGCGGCGAAGCCCGTGCCAGTTGTCGTCGGGCATGAGCGATATGTGGTCGATGTCGCAGCCCGTCGTTGAGGCGAGAAACACGCGCAAGTAGCCGTTGGCATCGTCGGTGGGCGACTTCAGGGTGGTGTAGTATTGTTTCCATGGAGTGCCTTCTATTGTCAAGGTGTCGTGGCTTACAATCTTGCCGCGGCTGTCGCGAAGCTCGATGGCGAGTCTCGACTTGCCGCCGTTGTTCACCCTGCCATAGAGCGAGAAGCTGTAGGTCATGTCCTTGCGCAAGCCTATACCGAAGTAGCCGTGGTTCTCGAGCATCGTAACACGTTCCTCATGGCCGCTTGGCTCCAGCACGGCATAGTGGGGGTTGCTGTCGAAGGCGGGGCGGTTGGTGGCTATACGCACGTTGCCGAGCACCTGCCACGACGACAGTGCGTTGGGGCACTCGAACGAGCGGTTGGCCACGAGCTCGGCATAGAGGCCGCCGTCGGCTCCATAGTTTATGTCCTCGAAGAAGATGCCGTAGGTGGTGGGCTGCACGGCACAGCCGGGGCGCGTGTCAACGGTGTAGGTGTGTTGCGCAAAGGCTGCATACCCCAACGACGCTGACAGGCAGAGTGTCAATAGACTTCTTTTCATTTTGCGGTTGATTTGTTTCAATTATTGCCATTGATGATTTTCCGACCGCAAAATTAGCATTTCTGGCTGCCGTCGATGGGGGCATAAATTAATAAAATGGGAGCATTTTCTTGTGGAAATGGTTGTTTCTTTCAGCAAGAGGGTCGTAATATAGGTCTACGTGGGCTGTCCGCTTACATGCCGAAAGCGAGGCCGAGGCTGCCCATCAGCACGAGGTAGCGGCCGAACTTGCCGATGAAGATGCTCAGGAGCGACTTCCATACGTTGGCGCGGGTGTAGCCGAGCAGAATGGTAATGGCCGAGCCGATGAAGGGGATGAAGGCGAAGAAGCCGGCCCACGCTCCTTTGTCGCGCATGAACCGCCGCGCCCGCTCCATGCTCTCCGGCTTTATGTGCAGCCGGTTCTCTATCCACTCCAGCTTGCCCATGCGCCCCACGCAGTAGTTGAACATTGAGCCGGCCACGTTGCCGATGGTGCCGTAGATGATGAGCGGCCACACGTGGAGGCCCATGGCGTAGAGCCCCATCATGACGGCCTCGCTGCTGAAAGGGAAGAAGCTGCCAGCGAGGAATGCCGCTATGAGCATGCCCCAATAGCCGTAGTTCAGAAGCAGATCAGTGAGGGCGTCCATAAATTATAGGCTATGATGGCCACTGCCGCCACAAGCAGGGTGATAAACCAGACGTTCGACCACCGCGTGTTGGAGAGGGCGAGGTAGTGGCCAACCACAGGCGCCGCCGCCACTGCGAGTATTGCCACGAGCTTGTCGGTGTGTTGCGGCTGCAATGCTATGAGCACCAAAGTGTAGACCACCGAGATGAGGAAGCAGTTGTAGAACGTGCGCGTGCGGATCTTGTCCTGAAAGCTGTTGCCAATGAAGTGGATGTAGCTTATCGCAGTGGCCACGACGACAAAGGCTATTGTGGCCAACTGATGATTGCCCACCACTCCCGCCACGGGCCACGGCCGCCACTCAAGGAGTAGGCTGAAATGGCGGAGCATGGGGCCGACGTCGCCACTCAGGGCCAACGCTCCAAGCCAGAACCAGTAGGGCAGCAGCAGTCCAAGCAGACTGGCCACAAGCGAGCGGGGAGTTAGCGAGAAGAGCAGCAACCCGCACAGCAGCCACACGAGCGGAACAAAGGCCAGCACCTGAATCCAAGCCAGACTGCTGGCTCCGATGCACACGAAAGCGTAGAAGATGGCTCCTTGCGATTCGCGGTCTTGATAGCTGCGGAAGAGCAACAGTAACGCCAATGCAGCCATCAGCCCCAGCAGCGCGGTGCGCCACGAGGTGAACGCAAATGAGCATGAGGCCGAAATGACGAGAAACGAGCACGACACCATGCGGCTGTAGATGCGGATGAGGGCATAGCGGTTGTTGAGCTGCACCATGACCAAGGCCGTCAGCACAAGCAGCGCGAATGGCAACCACATCAGCCTGTTGCCTGCCAGACCTGCGGCGAGCCACACCATGACCGTCAGCAAGCCGGTGATGGGCAGTGCCCAGCGGCTTGTGGCTATCCTGTTCTGCAAATACTTCTTCATCAGTAAGCCGTCAGAGATCCTGCCCGATGTCGCGACGGAAATACTTGTCCTTGAAAACTATCTTCTGTGCCTCGCCAAAGCTCTTCTGCAGGGCCTCGTCCTTGTTGGCGCCATAGCTGCTCACGGCTATCACGCGGCCTCCATTGGTTACGAGCTGACCGTTCTTCAGGGCTGTTCCCGCATGGAACACTATCGAACCCTCCACCTGGTCGATGCCGGTTATGGGGTAGCCCTTGGCATATTGGCCAGGGTAGCCGCCGCTGACGAGCATGACGCACACCGCCGAGCGTGGGTCTATCTCCACTTTGCGCTGGTCGAGATTGCCCTCGGCCACGCCCTCAAACAGGTCGACCAAGTCGCTCTTCAGCCTGAGCATCACCGTCTCGGTCTCCGGGTCGCCCATGCGGCAGTTGTACTCTATGACCATCGGGTCGCCGCCGACGTTGATGAGGCCAAAGAAGATGAAGCCCTTGTAGCTGATGCCCTCCGAGCGCAAGCCGTCGACGGTGGGTCGGATGATGCGCTCATCCACTTTCTGCATCCATTCCTTTGTGGCGAAAGGCACAGGCGACACGCTGCCCATGCCGCCGGTGTTGAGGCCGGTGTCGCCTTCGCCGATGCGCTTGTAGTCCTTGGCCTCGGGCAGTGTCTGGTAGTGTTGTCCGTCGGTGAGCACAAACACCGAGCACTCTATGCCGCTGAGGAACTGCTCTATCACCACCTTTGCGCTGGCGTTGCCAAACATTCCGCCGAGCATCTCGCGCAGTTCGCGCTTGGCCTCGTCGAGTGTGGGCACTATGAGCACGCCCTTTCCCGCAGCCAGTCCGTCGGCCTTAAGCACGTAGGGCGGTTCGAGCGTCTCGAGGAAGCGCAGCCCCTCGTCGATGGTTGTGCCGTCGAATGTGGCGTAGGCCGCTGTGGGTATGTTGTGGCGGTGCATGAAAGCCTTGGCGAAGTCCTTGCTGCCTTCGAGCTGTGCACCGGCTTTCGACGGGCCTATCACTGCGATGCGGGCTGTGCGCGGGTCGGCGTTGAAGTCGTCGGCAATGCCACCGACGAGCGGAACCTCCGGCCCCACCACGAGCATGTCGATGTCGTGTGTGGCGGCAAATTCTTTCAGCCGTTCGGTTTCGCCCACTCCTATTTCCACGTTCTCGCCCAGTGAGGCTGTGCCCGGGTTGCCTGGGGCGATGTACAGCTTGTCGCACTTAGGGCTTTGGGCTATCTTCCAGGCCAGCGCACTCTCGCGGCCTCCGTTTCCTAACAATAGTATCTTCATGTTATCGCTTATTATAATTGAGGTTTCCATTCTTCATTAAACCATTGTCTTTGTTCCAACCACTGCTTTGAGGCTTGTAAAGCATGGTCTCTGAACATCTTCATATTAACATCTGTGTGGTAGATTCTACCAGAAGTTGCTTCGTTGGTAAAGACATACATGCCATGCCAACCGTTTTCTTGGTGCTCCTTGCTTCCACCATTAACCATGGATATAAACTTTGGCAAACGCAAAAAGTCGCCATCTAACACGACAGCCACACTCCAGAAAAAAGATTTCATTGCATGCAAAGATGGTTCACGATCGCGCGTTACGCGATCTCTGATGCTTGTTTTGCATTGTATACAACCAAAGCAATACTTATCGCTTTCTCCTTTCTTCACTAAAGCATAAAGGTCAAAGACATCACCCCTTATTTGCTCTTTTAACCAGCTTATATCCCTTGGCTCATTACCTATTTCTTTGGCTTTTATAAGGGTATTTAAATCACGCTGAAGCACAACTTCAATATTAGTATCAGCCAGAGCCTCGTTTGCGAGCATCTTGACCATTTCCTCAAAGGCGTGGCCACTTGATTTTTTCCAACTTTGGTCGGCACTTATTACATTGCTAATCACCGTGGAGTCGTCAACGCCGCTCTTTCTGTGAACATGGATTTCATATATAGACTTCCATATCTCTGCAGCACTTTCGTTAGGGAAATGGCGCATACCTTCAACAATGCTAGTCTTTATGGCCTCTTTTTGAGCGTCACGTTCTATACTGTTTGACTTTTTCCCTCCTTTCCCTTTTCTTTTAGCAGTCTCTTCTACACAAACTTTATTGAATGTATTATCGTAAACGTGCCCGCAGTATTCTTTAATGTTGTTCATATTTCAAATTGCTGTCTAAAATGTTGATGATATTTTTTCCCCAAGCGTATGCGAGTAACGGAGGAACGGCATCGCCTATTTGTTCATATTTATCCTGCACAGAACGGTCGATATGCGGCACAATGTAAGGTCCGCCAACAAAGTTGTAAGAGTCTGGAAATGATTGAAGACGGGCACACTCTCTAACAGTTAGTGCCCTGTCATGGGTTGGATGAACAAACTCGTCCAGACAATGACTCGTAACAGTGGGCGAAGGCATATCAAGGCGCAAACGGTAATTTCGTTTTATAAACATCTTTTTTGGCAGAATCCGCTGATTTTGCAGTGCCTCTCGCTCTTTTCCCTGATATTTCTCAAAGAGAGTCTTTAAACTTTCGCCCTCTTTTAGAAGAGCAAACCGTTTCAACGTAGACTTCCTATGTCTCATTGGCATTTGGTTGTAAATTAAGCCTTGATAATTAAGACTTTCTCTATGCCAAAATATGTCATCTTTCATTTTAAGCGAGAATAAAGACTCTTTGCCAGTATAAATCCTATTTTCGTGATCAGTGTTTGGAATAACATCAGGCAATCCCGCAAGAGCTTCTTCCACTGTTACGGCTTT
The DNA here is from genome assembly GCA_964602785.1 of uncultured Prevotella sp. Lineage (GTDB taxonomy): Bacteria > Bacteroidota > Bacteroidia > Bacteroidales > Bacteroidaceae > Prevotella. The sequence continues at coordinate 41,500 of CAZRSL010000010.1, read as the reverse complement.
CCACGTTGTAGGCTGAGGCTCAGTGAGCCACCATCTCTCATCCCTTGCAGCCAAAAGAAAGAACCTCTTGCGTTTTTGTGGAACGCCAAATCTGTCGGCGTCAAGCACTATTTGAAGTTGATTACGGTATCCAGCCTCTTTAAGTTCTTCCCGAATCATCTCGACGACCAGTTTGTTTGAATCTTTTTTAATGGTCTTGCTCATTATGCCAGGCACATTTTCAAAGAGTATAAGTTTGGCGTTACATATCTTGGCGATTCTTATTCCCTGCCTATACAGCACTTGACGATCATCGTAGAAAGAGCGGGAGGAATTGCCTGCAGTAGAGAAAGTCTCACAAGGCATTCCAGAAGTAACTATGTCAATCCCATCTTCTGGAATGTATGGCATGATTTCGTTTTCTGAGACATCTCTAATGTCTTTATTAATTACATGAACTTCTGGATGATTGGCAGAATAAGTGTCGCAGCAGCTCTTTATGTATTCTATAGCGACAAGAGTGTCGATGCCACTTGCGTGTAGCCCAGTACATATTCCACCTGGCCCAGCAAAGCAATCTATATGTGTATATCTACGTTTCATTTATGCCATTATTCTTTCTATTTCAGGTAATCCTCAAAGTACTGTGTGATGCGCTCATGCAGGTGGACGCTCTGGTGGCCGCGCATGTTGTGGGGCTCGCCCGGATAGACAAAGAAGTCGGGCTGGGTGCCGGCGGCGATGCACGCTTTGAGGAAAGAAAGTGCATGCTGGGGCACCACGGTGGCGTCGTCGGTGCCGATGATGATTTGCAACTTGCCCTTCAGATTCTTGGCCTGTGGGATGAGCGACGTCAGCCGGTAGCCGTCGGGGTTCTGCTGCGGCGTGTCCATGTATCGCTCGCCATACATCACCTCATACCAGCGCCAGTCTATCACGGGGCCGCCGGCCACTCCCACCTTGAACACCTCGGGGTGGTGGGTCATCAGCGTTATGGTCATGAATCCGCCGAAGCTCCATCCGTGAACGCCGATGCGCGTGGTGTCGACGTAGCTGAGCGTCTGCAGATAGCGCACGCCCTCCATCTGATCCTGCATCTCCACCTGTCCGAGCTGGCGGAACGTGGCCTGCTCAAACTCCTTGCCGCGGTTCTCGCTGCCACGGTTGTCGAGGATGAAGAGCAGATAGCCCTTTTGTGCCATGTAGGTCTCCCACGAGCGCGACCCCCAGTGCCACGATGCGTCGACGTTGTGGGCATGAGGGCCGCCGTAGACGTAGACCACGGTGGGATATTTCTTCTGCGGGTCGAAGCCCAGAGGCTTCACCATGCGGTAGTAGAGGTCGGTCGTTCCGTCGGCGGCCTTGATGGTGCCTGTCTCATATTGCGGCACCTCGTAGTCCTGCCACGGGTCGGAGGCGGTGAAATAGGGTGTGCGCCGTCCGTTCTCAGTGTCGCTGATGGCTATCTTGCGTGGCACGGTGGGTGTCTGGTAGTTGTCGAAGATGTAGCGGCCCGATGCGCTAAGCTTTCCATAGTGCCACCCCTGGTCGCTGTCGTCCATCAGCGCACGCTTGCCCGTCTCGGCGTCCACCACGAACAGGTTGCGTTGCAGCGGATTGATCTCGTTGCTGGCGTAGACGATGCTGTGGCGCTTGCGGTTGAAGCCCATCACCTCCATCACCACCCACTTGCCACTGGTCAGCTGTCGCACGAGGCTCCCGTCGGCGTTGTATATATAAATGTGATTGTAGCCGTCGCGCTGGCTCTGCACGATGAACTTTGAGTCGTCCCACGGCAGGAACTCTATCGGGTGGAGCGGCTCCACATATTTTGCGTCGGTCTCGCTGAGCAGTTCGGCCTTGCGCTCGCCAGTCAGTGCGTCGTAGCTCACCAACCGGCAGTCGTTCTGGTCGCGGTTCAACTCGAAGAGGTACACCGTCTTGTAGTCGGGGCTCCATGCCGGGTTGGTGAAGTAGCGGTCGGTGGGGTCGCCCGCCTTCAGGTAGACGAGGCTGCCCGACTCGGTGTTGTAGATGCCGATGGTTACCTTGTGCATCTTCTCGCCGGCCATGGGGTACTTTGTTGGCGCGGCGGTGGCTATGCGGCTCTGGTCCGAATCGGGAGTCCACCCTGGGTCGGGTATGTCGACAAGCGGATAGTCGGTTACCATCGATTGGTCCATGCGCGTGAACATGAGAGACTTGCCGTCGGGACTCCAAAATGTGCCCTTGGTATAACCGAACTCGTCGCGGTGGACGCTCTGGCCGTAGACGATGTCGCGCGAGCCGTCGGTGGTAATCTGTGTGGCCTTTCCCTCGGAGCTGAGAATGTAGAGCTGGTTGTCGCGCACGAGTGCGGCGAGGCTGCGGTCGGCGTTCCACTCTATCGAGTTGTCGCCGCGCTCGTAGTCGACCGACTTGACAACCTTGCGCTTGCCGAAGTCGAACCACAGGGCTCCAGTGCCGTAGTCGATGAATGCCACGCTCTTGTCGGCGTAGGGGAACTGGGCGTAGAAAAGCGAGTGCACTTTCTGGAAGCCCGTCGCAGTGATGTCGTTGAGGTTGAAAAGTGGCTTCTCCTTGCCCGATTTGAGGTCGACGGTGGAGCATCTCTCGGCATCGAGGCGCACCAGCCGGTCGCCCCACCACTCGGTGTAGCGGTTCTCGGGGCGGTGGGTGCGATAGTTCACACCACCGAAGTTGAGGTCTTCCAGTGTGAAGTGTTTTTTCTCCTGTGCCGTGGCGATGGTTGAAGTCATCGAAATCAGTGCCATCAGTATTATAAACTTAATCCTCATCATTTCCAAAGCTCCTTCTGTCCTGCTTGTAGCCGCCCCTACGGTCGTTGCGGCCAAACTTCTTCGGGCCATAGCCGCGCCTGTCGTCGCGCCCGCGGTAGCCGTCGCCGCCACGTCGGAACTGGTCGTCGCGGCCGAAGCGTCGTCCTCCATCGCGCCCATCGCCTCGCCGGTCGTCGCGCCGGGGCTTCCGGTCGTTCTGGTAGCCGTCCTTCGAACGGCTGAAGTGGTGCTCGTCGTCGTGGCGGCCAAACCTGTCGGGGAAGTCGTGGAACTTGAACGAGCGTATGTCGCCCGCTTCGTTCTCCTCTTTCTCCTCTAAGAGTTGCTTGAAGTCGCGGTTCTTCTTGAACCGCCGTTTCTCGGCCATCTGCCGCTTCTCGTCCTCCGTCTTGACAATGCCACCCTCGGCGCGGAAGTTCTCCAGCTTGCCGTCGAACATGACATACTTGCGCAGCTCGCACTCCAGACTGCCGTTGTAGAGCGGAATCTTTATCGACGGCTTCAGGCCTATCTTGTCGAAGCACTCCTCGCGGTAGCTCAGCACCCAGGCGGTGTTGCCCTTGAACTGATTTTTCAGCCTCTCGCCTATCATGCGGTAGGTCTGCAGCAGGTCGGGGGTGGAAATGCGCTCGCCGTAGGGAGGGTTCATCACCATTATGGCCGGCTCCTTGGGCTGGGTGAAGTCCTTGAAGTCCTGCTGTTCCACGGTGATGTACTTCGACAGCCCCGCCGCCTTGATGTTCTCGCGGGCGGTGTTGACGGCCTTCTGGTCGATGTCGTAGCCATAGATGTGGTGCTGGAACTCACGCTCGCGGCTGTCGTCGTTGTAGATGGTGTCGAACAGTTCCTGGTCGTAGTCGGGCCACTTCTCAAAGGCGAACTCCTTGCGGTAGACGCCGGGCGAGATGTTGAGAGCCGTCAGTGCAGCCTCGATGAGTAGCGTGCCCGAGCCGCACATCGGGTCGATGAAGTCGGTTTCTCCCTGCCATCCCGTCATCTCTATTATGCCCGCCGCCAGCACCTCGTTGATGGGTGCCTCCACGCGCTCCTGGCGGTAGCCGCGGCGGTGAAGGCTCTGGCCGCTGGAGTCGAGGCTTAGCGTTGCGTCGTCCTCGGCCACGTGTATGTTGAGCCGGATGTCGGGGTCGCTGACGCTGATATTTGGCCGTTTGCCCGTGCGCTCGCGAAACCAGTCGACTATGGCGTCCTTCACCTTGTAGGTAACGAAGCGCGAGTTCTTGAACTCGTCGGAATACACCACCGAGTCTACCGAGAAAGTCTTTCCCTCCTTTATATATTTGCTCCAGTCTATCTTTTTCACCTCACCATACATATCGTCGGCCGAGCGCGCCTTGAAGTGGGCTATCGGTTTCAGCACGCGGATGGCGGTGTGGAGCTGGAAGTTGGCACGGTACATCATCTCCTTGTCGCCAGTGAACGACACCATGCGTCGGCCCGGCGCCACGTTGTGGGCGCCCAGCTCGGTCAGCTCTTTTGCCAGGACGGGTTCCAATCCCATGAACGTCTTGGCTATGAGTTCAAATTCTTGTTCCATTTTCTCTTTTTACCTGAAGTAATATCTCAATTTTTAATTCAACATTCATCATTTATCATTCAACATTCCTCATATTCCTCCCCCGTCGCCAAACTCTTGGTCGAGCATGTCGGGGCGCACTGTCTTGTACTTCTTGGTGTACGGCTTCATGTCGCGCGTGACCCACACGTTGGCTCCTATCACGCAGCTGCGGCCTATGTGGATGCGGCCGAGCAGTGTGGCGTTGGCATAGATCACCACGTCGTCGTCGATGATGGGGTGGCGCGGGATGCCCTTGATGGGGTTGCCGTCGCTGTCGAGTGGGAAGCTCTTGGCGCCGAGCGTTACGCCTTGGTAGAGCTTCACGTTGTTGCCAATGCGGCACGTGGCGCCTATCACCACGCCCGTTCCATGGTCGATGGTGAAGTGGCGGCCGATGGTGGCGGCGGGGTGGATGTCGATGCCTGTCTCAGAGTGGGCCAGCTCGGTGATGAGGCGTGGAATGAGGGGCACGTCCATCAGCACCAGCTCATGGGCTATGCGGTAGTTGGTCAGAGCCTTTATCACCGGGTAGCAGCTGATCACCTCGCCCATGTTCTTGGCCGCGGGGTCGCCCTCGTAGGCGGCGAGGGCGTCGTCGTAGAGCTGCCGGCGCAGCCTCGGGAAGCAAGCTATTGTCCGGGCCGCTATCTCGTCGGCCTTGTCCACCAGACTCATGCGCTCCTCGGCGTCCTCCTCGCAGTGGCAGTCGCGGCCGAAGCAGAGGCCGGCCAGCACCTGCCGCGTGAGCATCTTGTGAAGTCGCTCCACGCCCACGCCGATCTCATATTTTATGGTGCGCAGGTTGACCGACGACCGGCCGTAGAAGCCGGGGAAGATCAGCGCACGTGCCTGGTCGATTATCTCCTCCAGGTCGTGGCCTGAAGGCAGTGGGTCGCCGTTGCGATGTTCGTGGAAAATGCCGTTAAGGGAATCGGTCGACGAGAGTTCGTCGATGGTCTTGCTGAGTTGGTTTGATATGTCCTTGCTGCTCATTGTGATAGCGCTGCCAGCGGATGTAGATGGCTAAACTGCTGCAAAGTTACAACTTATTTGTGAGTTTCCGTCAGTTTTTGTCTGCAAGTTTTTTCGTTTGTGGAGAGAAAGGGGCGGGTGGCTAATGACAGAGGCTGTCAGAACGTAAGCATCTTCCGCCGATAATCAGTTCCACACCAATAAGAGACCTTGGATGAGTCGGAAAGAAATGAATGTGAGACCAACTCTTTTACAACTGGGAAAGGCGTGCAACTTTGTCCAGAATGGCCTTGTCTGAGGGTCGGAAACTACATTGCAATCAACGGTTCACAATTGAGGAACGTATTGGTTCACAATTGTGAACCGTTCTGCCCACAATTGTGAGCCGTTCGTGAAAGAGTGCTGTTTGTCAAGTGGACGAGGCCTTTTCGCAAAGCGGCAATAATTGTTCCAAAATAGAACATGGGCGGCATCAAAACGCAGATGAGCCTCTAAAAGACAACAATTGTTAACGAACCACAAAGGAGTATAATAGGTTTGTCGGTGCAATTACCATATTAATTATTATGAGTAAATTTGCAAGTTATGTGCAGAGTAACCGTTAAAGAAGTGAAGACACGTCGCGAGATGCGCGACTTCATCAGCATTGCCGACAAGCTCTACGAGGGCTGTCCGCAATACGTGCCGGATTTGCACATCAGTGTGCGCGAAACCTTCGACCCGAAGAAGAACTCCGCCCTGCAGTTCTCCACTGTAAAGCCATTTGTGGCCTACAGGGACGGGGAGTGTGTGGGCCGCATCGTGGGCATCATCAACCCGCGTGCCAACGAGAAATGGAAGGTGAAGGCCGTGCGCTTCGGCATGATAGACTTCATCGACGACCACGAAGTGTCGGCCGCCCTGCTCCAGACCGTTGAGGACTGGGGCAGCGCCAATGGCATGGACACGATAGAAGGGCCGCTTGGAGTGACCGACTTCGACAAGGAGGGCATGCTCCTGAGCGACTTCGACAGCATGGGCGCGATGACCGAGATATACAACTATGCCTACTACCCGGCCCATCTCGAAACCCTCGGCTACAGCAAGGCCGTCGACTGGGTGCAGGTGCGCGTGGCTGTGCCAAAGGAGGTGCCAGAGAAGTATGCCCGCACCGCCCGCCTGTCGAAGGAGATGTTCGACCTCAAGGTGCGCAAGCTCTCGGCCAAGGAAATCTACGACGGCTACGGGCTGAGGCTGTTCCAACTGTTCAACGAGGCCTACTCGCCGCTGTTCGGCTTCACCGGCTTCGACGAGAAGCAGATCAACGACTTCTGCCACGCCTACATCCCGCTGGTCGACCTGCGCATGGTGCCAGTGATAGAGAATGCCAAGGGCGAGCTGGTGTCGGCCGCCGTAACCATGGGCAGCATATCCCACGCCCTGAAGCGGGCCAACGGACGGTTGCTGCCCACGGGATGGTACTGGCTGCTGCGCGCCCTGAAGTGGCACCGTGAGCACACCGCCGGCCTCCTGCTCATCGCCGTCAGGCCCGACTATCAGGGACTTGGCGTCAACGCGCTGATATTCGACGACCTCATCCCCCTCTACAACAAGCTCGGCTACCGCTACGCCGAGACCGGGCCGCAGCTCGAGACCAACGTGCGCGAGCTATCGCAGTGGCAACCCCTCAACCCGCAGACGGTGAAGCGGCGCCGCTGCTGGATAAAGAAGATAAACACGAAAACAGAATAACACAAAAACAAACTTATGAAACATAGAGTAGTGATGACAGGCATGGGCATCTGGTCGTGCTTGGGAATAACGCTTGACGAGGTGCGCGACTCGCTCTACCAAGGCCGCAGTGGCGTCATCTTCTCGCAGGAGCGCAAGGACGCGGGCTTCCGCTCGGCACTGTGCACCAACGTGCCCACGCCCAACCTGAAGCCGCTGGTGCCACGCAACCTGAGGCAGTTCATGCCAGAGGAGGCGCAGTATGCCTATATGGCCACCCGCGCCGCGCTGGAGAACGCCGGCATCGACCAGGACTTCATCGACCAGCACGAGGTGGGCATCATCTATGGCAACGACTCGGTGGCCGAGGCCACAATGCGCGCCCTCGACAAGTTCCGCGAGTTTAAGGACACTGCCGCCTGCGGCTCTGGCGCCATCTTCCAGTCGATGAACTCCAACATCACGATGAACCTGGCTTGCCTGTTCCACTTGAAAGGCATCAACCTCACCTCTTCAGCTGCCTGCGCCTCCAGCTCGCAGGCCATCGGTCTTGGCGCGTTGCTCATCGAGCAGGGCATGCAAGACTGCATAATTTGCGGTGGGGCAGAGGAGAACAACATGTACGGCATAGCCAGTTTCGACGGCATACAGGCCTTCTCCATCCGCGAGGACGAGCCCACCAAGGCCAGCCGGCCCTTCGACCGCGACCGCGACGGACTGGTGCCGGGTGGCGGAGCCGCAACGGTGATACTCGAGGACTACGACCACGCCGTCCGCCGCGGTGCCCACATAATAGCCGAGATAGTGAGCTGGGGCTTCTCCGGCAACGGCGCCCACATCTCAACGCCCACCGTCGAGGGACCCGCCCGCTCGCTGCTGATGAGCATCAAGCGCAGCGGCATCGACGACCTGAGGCAAATAGGCTACGTCAACGCCCACGCCACCTCCACCCGCGCCGGCGACGGCCAGGAGGCCAAGGCCATAGCCCAGGTGTTTGGCGACTACCGCGTGCCGGTAACGTCGACCAAGAGCCAGACCGGCCACGAGATGTGGATGGCGGGAGCAAGCGAGATGATCTACTCCACGCTGATGATGAAGAACGGCTTTATAGCCGGCAACATCAACTTCGAGAACCCCGACGACGACACCAAGATGATAAACGTGGTGCCCGAGACGGTGGAGCAGAAGTTCGACATGTTCCTCGAAAACAGCTTCGGCTTCGGCGGAACCAACTCCAGCATCATTGTGAAGGACTTTAAGTGATACACATTAATTCATATAACATCAAAAGGTAAAAAAGATTATGACACGAGAAGAAATCGTAAAGCAGGTAAACAAGGTACTGGCAGAAGAATTTGAGGCCCAGGACAGCAACTTCGCCCCCACTGCCAACGTTAAGGACACGCTCAACCTCGACTCGCTTAGCCTCGTCGACTTGGTGGCCGTGATACAGTACACCTACAAGATAAAGATTCCAGTGGAGGACTTGCGCAAGATCGACACTTTCAACGACCTCTACGACTACATCGAGAGCCACTTGGCCAAGTAAACCCCATTGCGGCCAACCATGGCTATAGGCAACATCGACATCCAGCGGCTCATACCGCAGCGCGCTCCCATCCGCATGGTGGACCGGCTCGTCAGCTGCGCCGACGGCACCGCCACGACCGAACTCACCATCCAGCCCGACAACTTCTTCATAGAGGACGACGGGCTGATGGCCGAGACTGGGCTGATAGAGAACATAGCCCAGTCGGCTTCGGCCATGGCCGGAGCTGAGGCGGTGGAGGCTGGAGCCACCAATCCGCCCGTCGGCTACATCGGCGAGGTGAAGAACTTCCGCCTCCACCGCCGGCCCGCGCCGGGCGAACGGCTCACCACCACCATTGTGAAAGGCCCCGAGGTGGAGGGCGTAACCATACTGAGCGGTCGCACTGAGTCGGCTGGCGAAACGCTGGCTGAGACCCAAATGAAAATATATATCAACCCCGACTGACCATGCTTCTCGAAGACCGATTCTATCATCTCGACAGTTGGCACGCCGAGAATGGCCACGCCGAGTTCGCCATATCGCTCCTGCCCGACTGCGATGTCTATCGCGGCCACTTCCCCGGCCATCCCGTTTGTCCGGGCGTCTGTGAGATGCAGCTGCTGAAGGAGCTTGTGGCCCATGCCGTGGGCCATGGACTCACCATCAGCCACATCAAGCGGTGCCGTCTGATAGCCGTGGCCACGCCAGAGGCCTGTCCCAAGCTGAGGGTGGAGGCCCAAATCAGCGAGAGCGGCGACATGGTGGCTGTCGTAGCCACATTATCCGACACAGAAAAGCAGTACATGGACTTCAAGGGTGAAATGCAAATCAGATGACAAGACTCTGCATATCCATTTATCATTATTTCCGCAACCACCGGCCTGTGTTCTGGGCCTCGATGGTTGCGCTGTTTGTATTCTTCGGCTATTTCGCCGCGCAAATCCATCTTGAGGAGGACATCAACAAGCTGATGCCCTCGTCGCGCAACCCCGACGGCTCGGTGAAGCTTGCATTCGCCGACCTGAGGCTGAAGGACAAGGTGTTCATCCTCTTCGAGGGCAAGCGCGGCACCGGCACCGACCAAATCGCCGCCACATGCGACCAGTTCATCGATTCGTTGAAGGCCGACAACAGCCGTCTGGGCAAGCAGAACTCCAAAATCAGCGACGAGTTCCACGCCGTTACCGACGACGACATGGCCAACGGCATCGACTATATGGAGCAGCATTTCCCCGCCTACATCCCGACCGCGCTCTACAGCCACGTCGACACCCTGCTCACACTGCCGCGCATGAGCCGACAGATGGAGCAGAACGCCGCCGACATGGAGACGGAGATAGGCGACAACTTCCCCGAGCTTATCGAGATGGACCCCATCGGACTGCGCACCGAACTGCTGCGGATGCTGAAACCCACGGCCACTGGCTCAGGCGGCTACCGCATCATCGGCGGCCACATCTTCGTGCCCGACTCCACCGTGTGCCTCGCCTTAGTAACGCCAGAGGCCTCGGCCAGCAACACCGGCGGCACCACCAAGCTCTTCGAGATGCTCAACAGCGAGATCAGCCGCTTCCAGACCATGCACCCCGACATCCGCATCAGCTACCACGGCACGTCGGCGGTGGGCTACGACAACTCGTCGACCATCAAGCACGACCTCACCACCACCATCCTTGGCTCGCTCGTGCTCGTGCTGCTGTTCATCTTCGTCTGCTTCCGCAACTGGGACACGCTGCCGCTGCTCGTCCTGCCTGTGCTCTTCGGCACGCTCTTCGGCCTGGCCATGATGTATTTCATCAAGGGCGAGTTCTCGCTGCTGGCTCTCGGCATTGGCGCCATCGTTTTGGGCGTGGCCATGAGCTACGTGCTCCACATCATCACACATTATAAATATGTGAACGACCCGGAACAGGTGCTGCGCGACGAGACCAAGTCGGTGGCTTTGGGCTGCCTCACCACCATCGGCTCGTTCATCGGCATCATATTCATCCAGAACGACCTGCTGCGCGACTTCGGCCTCTTTGCCGCCTTTGCCATCTTCGGCACCACCGCTTTCTCGCTCACCTATCTGCCGCAACTGCTTGACACGAAGAAAAACCGGGTGAACAGCAAGGCCTTCGCCATTGTCGACCGCATCAACAACTACCCCTTCGACCGCAAGAAGCCCCTCATCATCGTCATCTGCGCCATCGCCGCCGTGTGCATCGGTGCCTATTTCATCGGCGGAACCCACTTCGACTCCGACCTCGACGACCTGAGCTACAAGTCGCCCGCCACCACCCACAGCAGTGAGCTGCTACAGAAGAAGACGGCCAGCGACAACAGCTCAACCTATTTCGCCAGCACCGGCAAGACCATGGAGGAGGCGCTCAGCAACTTCGGCAGCTTGCGCCAGAAGCTCGACTCGCTGAAACAGCAGGGACTGGTGGTCAGCTACACCCCGACCGACCAAATCTTTGTGCCATTGAAGGAGCAGCAGCGCCGCATCGACGCCTGGCACAGCTTCTGGACAGACGCGAGGTTGGTCCGAGTGCGCTCCCTTGTAAGCGCCACAGCACCGCAGGCAGGCTTCAGCGACGACGCTTTCGATCCGTTCTTCGAGGCCGCCACCGCTGACTACGAGCCCGACAAGCTCTATGAGGCTGGCATCGTGCCGGCCGGCTTCCAGTCGACAATGATGGAGAAGACCTACGGCGGCGACTACCTGTGCTTCACCTCCGTCAGCTACAGCAAGGCTCGCAAGTCCGATGGCGGCTACAAGCGCATCTGCGACGCTGTGGCAACTAACCCGAAGCTCATGGTGCTCGACCGCAGCTACTACACCACCGACAACCTGATAGCACTCAACCAGGACTTCAACGTGCTGCAGTGGGTGTCGATGGCCTTTGTGCTGATAGTGCTCTTCTTCAGTTTCCACTTCAATTGGAAGTACACGCTGCTCGGCTTCGCGCCCATACTGCTCAGTTGGCTGATTGTACTCGGTGCGATGGACATATTCGGCATGGAGTTCAACCTGATCAACATCATCATCTCCACGTTCATCTTCGGCATTGGCGTCGACTACAGCATATTCGTGATGAACGGACTGATTGGGCAGAAGGAGAACGACCACCTGCTGGCCTACCACAAGGCCGCCATTCTCTTCAGCGCGATAATACTCGTGGTTACCGTGGGCAGCATGCTTCTGGCCACCCATCCGGCCATTCGCTCCGTGGGCTTCGCCACGCTGGTCGGACTGGTAAGCGCGGTGGTGCTGGCCTACGTGCTGCAGCCCGCCGTGTTCCGACTGATCAACCGTAAACGCTGATGCCCATCGACGTAGCGATCATAGGCAGTGGACTCGGTGGTCTGGAGTGCGCCAAACTGCTCTCCGACTGTGGGCTACGGGTGCTGGTGCTCGAACGGGAGAGCCAGCCCGGCGGCTGCATGCAGAGCTATCGGCGCAACGGCTTCGGCCTCGACACGGGGCTGCACTATATCGGCGGCCTCGCCGAGGGGCAGCCGCTCCACCGTCCGTTCCAACTCTTGGGGTTGCTCGAACTGCCTTGGCAGAGGCTTGATGCTGATGGCTTCGACCGCGTTACCTACGGGGGCAAGACCTACCGGCTGGCTGAGGGCATGGACAACTTCGTCAGCACGCTGGCCAGCGACTTCCCCACTGAGCGTGAGGCTCTAAGCCGCTACACCGAGATGCTAAGCGAGAGCAACCGAAGCCAGTGGGACACTCTGCGGCCCGACTACAAGGGAAATCCGCTCAACTCTGAGGCCATGAACATGGGCGCGTGGGAGTGGCTCCAGCGCAACTTCAGCGATGAGCGTCTCGTGCAGGTCATATCTGGCAACGCCCTCCGCATGGAGTTGAGCCGCCCGACGCTGCCCCTCTTCACCTTCGCCCACAGCAATGGGGCTTACGTGGAGAGCAGCTGGAGGCTTCGTGGCGACGGCAATATGCTTGTGGACAAGCTCATCGAGGGCGTCAACGCCCATGGCGGGCGCGTGGTTCAGAACGCAGAGGTGGTCGAACTCATCGAGAGCGAGGGTAGGGTGGTGGCTCTGCGCTGCTCCGACGGCACCGAGGTGGAGGCTCGCTGGTTCATCAGCGATGTCCATCCAGCCGTTACACTCAGTTGGCTTAAGCAGAGCCAAGTGGTCAGGCGCATCTATCGTCGCCGCATCAGCTCGCTGCCCAACACCTTCGGTATGCTCACAGCACAGCTGATACTGAAGCCAGACACGGTGGAATACTTCAACCACAACCACTTCGTCTACTCCGCCGCCGACGTGTGGGAGTTCTACAACGCCCCCGGCACGGTCGGTGGAGTGATGATAAGTTGCCGGGTGCCCACAGATGGCAGCCGCTATGCCCGCCAGATTGACCTGCTCACCCCAATAACATGGCAGCAGGTGCAGCCTTGGGAGCAGACCACAGTGGGGCGGCGAGGCCAAGGCTACATCGAGTGGAAACGGCGGAAGGCCGACGAGTGCATCAGTCTGGCCGAGACAGTGCTGCCAGGGCTGCGCGAATCGATAGAGCAAGTCTACGTCAGCACTCCGCTCACTTATCGCGACTACACGCTCACCCCCTGTGGCTCGGCCTTCGGACTGCGCAAGGACTACCATCAGCCGCTGCTGACCACGCTGTCGCCCCGCACGCCGCTGCCCAACCTGCTTCTGACGGGTCAGAATCTGATGCTGCACGGGGTGCAAGGCGTAACGATGACGGCATTGGCCACGTGTGCCGAGCTGGTGGGTAAAGACACAATATGGAACAAACTTAAACTGTAAGCAAGATATGAAATACGCATTGGTAACAGGTGGCAGCCGTGGCATCGGCCGCGCCGTATGCCAGAAGTTGGCCCAGATGGGCTACTTCGTGTTGATAAACTACGCGGGCAACACCGCTGCCGCCGAGGAGACGCTACGGCTTGTTCGTGAGGCTGGCAGCGACGGCGAGCTGATGAAGTTCGACGTGGCCGACACCGAGGCTGCCCACAACGCCATCGACCAGTGGCGCCAAGCCCACGAGGACGAATACATCGAGGTGGTGGTCAACAACGCCGGCATCCGCCGCGACAACCTGTTGGCCCTGATGCCCGACGACGACTGGCACGCCGTGCTGCGCACCACGCTCGACGGCTTCTACAACGTCACCCAGCCGCTGCTGCCCGACATGCAGTTCCACAAGTTTGGCCGCATAGTCAACATGGCCAGTCTGAGCGGACTGAAGGGGCTGCCCGGCCAGACCAACTACTCGGCTGCAAAGGGTGGAATAATCGCCGCCACAAAGGCACTGGCGCAGGAGGTGGCACGGAGGAACATCACCGTCAACGCCGTGGCACCGGGGTTTATCGCCACCGACATGACGCAAGACCTCGACCAGGCAACGCTCCGCAAGACCATACCCGCCAACCGCTTCGGCCGGCCGGAGGAGGTGGCCGCGCTGGTGGGCTTCCTCGTGTCGCCCGACGCTGGCTACATCACGGGCAACGTGATTTCAATCAACGGTGGACTTTACACTTGACAACATAAAAACACAGACAATGAAAAAGATATTAATGCTATTTTTGATGGCCATGGCCATGGTGCCAGCCATCAACGCGCAGGAGGCCGCATTCGACCAGGCTGTGGCAAAATTCCGCACAGCCAAGACTGCCACGGCGCAAGCTGTAATGACGAAGCACAACAAGGCCATGAAGCAGGACAAGACCTACAGCGGTTCGCTCTACATGAAGAGCCCCGACAAGATGGCCATTACCGTAAACAATGGCAAGGAGCAGCTCGTGATGAACGGCGACGTGTTCACCATGGTGCAGGGTGGCCACAAGCGCGTGGCCTCGGCCAAGACCGCAAGCCAGTTTGCAGCTTTCAAGGCTGTGCTGCAGAGCGTGCTTGCCGGTGGCAAGACCAACATCTCGAAGGTGAGCGGCGTGAAGGTGGAGACTGAGGGCGGCAACGTGGTGGTTACCATCACTCCAGCCAAGGCCAAGCGCATGATGTTCACCTCGTTCGTCCTCTCCATCAACCGCAAGACCAGCGTGCTCGAGGCTCTGTGGCTCAACAGCAAGCGTGGCTACACCAAGTACACGTTCACGGGCTTCAAGTTCTCGGGGGCGGTCAACGACAAAGTGTTCAAACCATGACGCGGGAGCTTGAGGACGTTTGCTCGGTGCGCGTCAAGTTCAGCGAGATCGACTCGATGCGCGTGGCGTGGCACGGCTCCTACATGGCCTATCTTGAGGACGGGCGCGAGAGCTTCGGCCGCCACTATCCTGGCATCGGCTATGCCGTTATGCAGGCCGCCCGCATCTACGCCCCAGTCTATGATGTCCACCTGCGCTACTTCGCCTCGCTCCATCTCGACGACGTGGCCGAGATCCACACTTTCTACGTCCACAAACCAGGCGCCCGCCTCGACTACCACTATGAGATTTATCGCCAGAGCGACCATGAGTTGTGCCTCAAGGCTGAGACCACGCAGCTCTTCATCGACCCGCAAGGCCAGCTGATGATAGACAAGCCTGACTACTACGTGGCGTGGCAGCGGAAGTATCTCGGCGACGGATTTGAGAAGATATAAACGCTTATGAACGCCAAAACCACCCTGGGCATGTCGTGCGCCATGCTCGCCCCACTTTCAGCAGCCGCACAAGCCGCACAACCGAAGCGACCCAACATAGTGTTCATTCTGGCCGACGACCTCGGCATAGGCGACATCGAGCCATACGGACAGCGCATCATACGCACGCCGAACCTGACGCGCATGAGCCGCTGCGGCCTGACTTTCTCGCAAGCCTACGCCGGAACGGCTGTATCGGCACCATCGCGGGCATCGCTGCTGACGGGCTATCACACTGGCCACACCTTCATCCGCGGCAACGTGCGCCACGACCCCGAGGGGCAGGTGGCGATGCCGGAGGGAACCTACACCATAGCCTCAATGCTCCATAACGCCGGCTATGCTACTGGCTGCTTCGGCAAATGGGGACTGGGCTATCCCGGCTCAGTGTCGCAGCCTACCCGTGTCGGCTTCGACGAGTTCTTCGGCTACAACTGCCAGACGCTGGCTCACGACTACTACCCCGACCACCTCTGGGACAACACTATGCGCGTCAGCTTCAATTCCAACCTCAACCAGCAGGAGAACGTCTACTCCGCCGACACAATCCACCGCTGCGCCGTGGAGTTCATCCGCCGCCACAACGACCGCCCGTTCTTCCTCTTCCTCGCCTACACGCTGCCGCACGCCGAGCTGCGGCTGCCTGAGGACACCACTTTCAACTACTACACCCGCATTATCCCCGAGGCCGACGAGAAGCCCTTTGCCGAGAAGAACCCCAACCGCCGTGGAGCCTACGGATCACAACAGCGGCCTCTGGCTGCTTTCGCCGCCATGGTGGAGAGGCTCGACGGCTACGTGGGCGATGTGATGCGCACGCTGCGTGAGGAAGGCCTCGACAGCAACACGGTCGTGATCTTCACCTCCGACAACGGCCCCCATCGCGAGGGCGGGGCCAATCCCGACTACTTCGACAGCTACGGCCCATACCGTGGTGTGAAGCGCGACCTCTATGAAGGAGGAATCCGCATGCCCATGATTGCGGTGTGGCCCGGCCATGTCGTGCCAGGTACGACCACCGACCGAATGGTGGCCTTCTGGGACATGATGCCCACGTTTGCTGACTTGGCTGGAGCAAAGAGCGACCCCAACAGCGACGGTCTCTCGTTCAGCCATCTTCTGACAGACGGCAGTTCACAACCCGAACACGACCACCTCTACTGGGAGTTCCATGAGCAGGGTGGCAAGCAGGCAGTAAGGATGGGCAATTGGAAGCTGGTGAAGCTGAACGTCAGTAATCCCGAACAGACAGTAACAGAACTCTACGACCTTAGCCGTGACATCCACGAGGACCACAACGTGGCCGCCGACCATCCCGATGTGGTAAAGAAGATGGAAACTGTCATAAAGCAGGAGCACCGCAAGTCGGAACTCTTCGACTTCTCGAAAGGGAAATAGGACGAATTTGTCCCTTTACTTTGACGGAGTATAGAGCATCGTTTATTAACCCCAAATCGGCCAATAGAATGTGTCTATAAAAATGATGTCGGAGACATCACCGCTTTGTAACCGTGGGTGCTTGCACCCACGGGGTGTTCCATCCTACTTCGACCCCAGCGGGGTCGTCCCTCTGTATCAAGAAGATACAAGGATGTGGCAGCAGGGCGACCCCTCTGGGGTCGATGATGGGTAGCTTGCAGTTTCAAACTGAGCACGTATTGCTGTGCTGTCAGTCCGTTTCGTAAATAAAGCGTCGATAATCTTTCGTCCATAATTGAGCCGCATCCTTTTTGCCGTAAAGATACAACTTTATTATTACATTTGCAAGTGAAACGAATGAAATTGAATTGTAGTATCGCCCCCGTCGCAAAAAAATCTCCCTGTCGATGGGGGTATTTCTGTGTTTCTGCGTCATGGCAGTGGAAAGACAGAAAAGAAGAATGGAAATCCGTAGGATATTGATGTTGGTCGTGTGTGCCCTCGCGCCGCTGATGATGATGGCTCAATCCACCACCGTGAGGCGGGAGATGGAGCGCATAGAGCAGACGCGCGGGGTGAACTTCGTCTACGACTCATCGCTCAAGACCGATGTGCCCTATCGGGGGCGGCGGCTCGACCGGCTGACGCTGCGCCAAGCCCTCGACCAACTGTTCAGCGGCACGGGCATCGGCTACAAGCTCAAAGGGCGGTATGTGTTGCTGCATGCCATAAAAACCGAAAAGACAAAGGCGACAAAGTCCACCCAGCAGCCGCGCCGCCACACCCTCAGCGGTCGGGTGAGCGACAGCCACGGCGAGTCGCTCATCAACGCCACAGTCTATGACCTTACCACCCGGCAAGGCACGATGACCAACGCCTACGGCTTCTTCTCGCTCACGCTGCCCGAGGGCCAGCACGAGTTGCGCTTCAGCTACCTCGGCTTCGACGACCAGACCATGACGGTGAGCCTCGACAGCGACATCCGCCGCGACGTCAGCCTCAAGGAGGACGCCACGCTCGACGAGGTGGTGGTAGTTTCAGACATGAACTCGCCCCTCGTCAACACCCAGACGGGCAAGCGGTCGCTCGGTCGCGACGACATCAAGACCGAGTACTCGCTGCTGTCGTCGCCCGATGTGGTGAAGACGCTGCAGCGCACGAGCGGTGTGGCCGAGGGCGTGGAGCTGGCCAGCGGCCTCTACGTCCATGGTGGCAACAACGACGAGAACCTCTACCTCATCGACGGTTCGCCGCTCTACAGCATCAACCACACGCTGGGCCTCTTCTCAGCTTTCAACGCCGATGTGGTGAAGAATGTCGACTTCTACAAGAGCGGCTTCCCGGCTCGCTATGGCGGCCGTTTGAGTTCGGTGGTCGACGTGCGCACAGCCGACGGCGACTTCCACAATTATCACGGCAGTTACCGCCTCGGTCTGCTCGACGGCAGCGTGCAGGTGGAGGGGCCAATCCGGCGCGGCAAGACTTCGTTCAACTTCGGGCTGCGCCGCTCTTGGCTCGACCTGATCACGCGCCCGCTCTTCGCCTGGCGCAACCACACCAACGACAAGGACGACGACGACCTGACGCTCAGCTACTTCTTCCACGACTTGAACGCCAAAGTAACCAACATCTTCAGCCCCCGCTCGCGCCTATCGCTCAGCCTCTATTCCGGGCAGGACAGGCTGAAGACAAAGGACAAATGGACCGACCACTACGGCGACGGCCAGTACTATGACAGCGACGTGAGCCGGTCGAACTACTCGTGGGGCAACCTGAACGTGGCGTTGGACTGGCAGCTGCAACTGTCGCCACGCCTCTTCGCCACAGCCACTGCCGTCTACACCCACAATCGCTCCCGTCTGCACAACTCAGAAAACGAGACCAGCGTGGAGGACGGAAAGCAAACCATGGTGAACAGCAACAGCCACACCTACCGCTCCACCATCGACGACCTGGGCTACCGGCTGGCCTTCGACTTCCGCCCGTCGCCCCGTCACCATCTGCGCTTCGGCACCGACTACACGTGGCACACCTTCCATCCACAAACCAAGGACGACCGCACACTATATCAGGCCGACAGCCAAGTGGACACCACCGTCGTGGCCTCGGCCAACAACCTGACTGCCCACGAGTGGACCGCCTATGCTGAGGACGAGATGGCACTGAGCGACCGATGGAGCGTGAACTGCGGACTGAACCTCTCGCTCTTGCACGTGCCTGGCAAGACCTTCGCCGCCACCGACCCACGCTTGGCCATCAGGTGGCAAGCGTCGCCACGGGTCTCGCTGAAAGCCTCGCTGACGATGATGACACAGTATGTCCACAAGATAAGCAACTCGGTGTTGGAGCTGCCGTCGGACTATTGGGTGCCCACCACGCGGCGGCTCAGCCCCATGAAGAGTGCGCAGGTGGCCGGCGGTGTCTACGTGCAGCCCGACGGCCACTGGCTGTTCAGCGTCGAGGGCTACTACAAGCGGTCGACCCACCTGTTGCAGTATTCGTCGTGGACGGGCTTGGAGCCGCCCGCGGGCAGCTGGGACAACGCCGTGATGGACGGCCGGGGCTGCTTCTATGGCGTTGAGGCCGACGCCTGCTACAAGACGAGCCGTCTGCGTGTGGAGGGCTCCTACACCCTGTCGTGGAACAAGCGACGCTATCCCGACTTCTACCCCAAATGGTACTACGACAAGTTCGACAACCGCCACAAGTTCAACCTCTCGGCCCGATGGCGGCTGTCGTCCAAGGTGTCGATGATGTGCGCCTGGACATTCCATTCGGGCAACCACATCAGCGTGCCCACGCAGTATGTCAGGATGCCGGAGTCGCTGCCCGACAACATGCCCACCGACGAGACAGTCAATGGCATGGTGCGGCGCGATGGCATTGGCTCGTGGTGGCTCGATTTCGACGCCTACGACCACTGGGAGACGTTCATCTACGAGCGGCCCAACAACCTCTCGTTGCCAGCCTACCACCGGCTCGACCTGGGCTTCGACTTCCACCACACCACACGCCACGGCCACGAGCGCGTGTGGAACGTGAGCCTCTACAATGCCTACTGCCATCTGAACTCGCTCTACGTCGACTACAGCTTCACCCACGAGGGTCGCTTCCGCATAAAGAACCGCGCCTACGTGCCAATAGTGCCGTCGTGCTCCTACACCATAAAATTCTGACCGCATGAAACCAAACATAATATTACCCATATTGCTCTTGCCGCTCCTGCTCGGCGGTTGCAAGGACGACATCAGCCTGCCCACCGAGGGCAACAGTCCGAAACTGGTGGTCTACTGCTTCCCCTCCACAGCCGACACCACGTGGATCAGCGTCAGCCAGAGTCTGCCCGTGAGGCAGTATCGCGACAATGTGCAGGTGCAGCTCGTCAGCGACGCCAGAGTCATCTACACCGTCAACGGTCAGGAGCGGACTGTGGTGGCCATGGGCAACGGCCGCTACTACGTGGCGGGTCGGCAGCGGGCTGGCGACGAGATTGCGCTCACGGTTGAGGCCGACGGACTGCCCACCGCCTCGGCCCACACCACCATACCCGACGCCGTGCCCATCAGTCAGCCGCGCCACCGCACGGTGAGCGTCTACGACGACGACTTCAACATGGCGGAACAATACGACCAGCTCATGGCCTCGTTCACCGACCCCCCGACCACCACCGACTACTATGCCGTCAGGGTCGGGATGAAGAACGTGAAGGGTTGGGGAATGTTCCACAGCGAAGCCGACACAGTGTGGTTCAACAACGAGTACGACCACCAGACTTTGGCAGACCAACAGTGGGACTCCGTGGAAGTCCACCGCACCGACTCCACCTACTACTACGTCAAGCTCAACACCAAGAACGAGCCGCTGCTGGCCCCGCTGACGCAGACCGACCGCGATTTCGGCTTCGACGACAACTATTACGGCCTGCTCTACATCTTCGACGACACCGCCATCAGCGGCACTTCCTACACGCTCCACCTCAACATCGACCTGAACGACATTACTGGAGCGGACAACATGGAGACCGACGAGCGCATGGAGCTGCTCCACCTCTCGCCCGAATACTACAAGTTCCTGAAATCGGTCAACGCCATCGACAACTCCGACCTGGCGCGCTATGGCCTCTCGCAGATCATGCCCACGGCAAGCAACGTCAACGGCGGCCTCGGCGTGGTGGCCGGATGGAACGTCAGCACCACAGAATGGATAAACTCTCACAACTATGAAGAACCGTAACCTTGACTTCGTGGCCCGCCACTATCGTCGCGGAGCCCTCAACTTGAAGTCGGCCTACCAAGCCACATTGGCCAAGGCGGGCCGCCGGCAGTCCAGCACCCGCCTGGTGGGCTGGGCAGTGGCCGCTGTGGTGGCCGCGCTCGTCATCGGCGGGGCGGCTGTGCTGCTCAGCCCCGACACCACAACCATCGCCGCCACCTATACCATGCGCACCGTCAGTCTTGCTGACGGCACAGTGGTGGTGCTCGCGCCCCACTCATCGCTGTCGTACAAGGGCGACTGCCGCAAGGTGGAGCTTGAGGGCAAAGCCTTCTTGGCCATCCACCACGACCGCCGCCATCCCTTCACCATCAGCGACGACCGCTACAAGATAAGCGACCTTGGCACAAGGCTTCTGGTCGACGAGACCGGCGGCCAGACCAAGGTGTATGTGGAGGAGGGCAGCGTGGCCCTCAGCTCGGCAGCGGGTCAGCAGAGCATGATTCTCGGGGCCAGTGAGGGCGCGGTGGTGGACTCCACGGGGCAGCTGAAGCCCATGCCGACCGCCTCGCCCAATGTCACAACGTGGGCCACACGCCAGTTCCGCTTCAGCGCCACGCCACTCAGACAGGTGCTGAGCGACCTTTCTGACTACTACGGTGTCGAACTGAGCTGCGCCGATGCAGGTGGCAAACGGCTGACGGCCACTTTCCGCGCCGACAACCTTGCCGACATAGTCAGCATGATAGAAGAAACACTTAACGTAACCATAAAAATAAATAGATGAATATCCGCAATCATCCAAACAAGTGGCACGCTCTCTGTAGGGGCATGATTTGTCATGCCCGTCAGGGGCGACAATTGCACATAGCGGGCATGATGAATCATGCCCCTACGTTCGGGCGATTGCTGATATACGTCTAAAAACAAAGCAACAATGAAAGCGAAAACAATTTGCCTCCTTGCCCTCGTGGGCATGGCCTTTGGCCTCAGTGGCTGTTCCAAGGACGACGGCGACTGGGACCCGATGGAATGGTCGGACTATGGCAAGAACGTTGTGGTGAGCGTGCCGGTTGAAGGCAGCACCACCATACTGCACTGCAAGAACTACAGTGGGGTGTGGTTGTCCGACGTGACCGAAGAAGTTGGTGGGAAAACCGAGTTCTACAGTCCGGGAGACTCCGCCAACGCCGTCTTTCACATCATAACCAAGTGGGCCGAGGTGGTCAGCTCGAACAGCAACGTCAGCGTAACGGTTAAGCCAAACACTACTGGCATGGAGCGCACGCTGACCGTTACGGCCACATTGGGCGACGTGTTCAGCCCGTTGAAGTTTGTACAATCAGCAAAATAATAAATGAATATCCGCAATCATCCTAATGTAGGGGCATGATTTATCATGCCCGAAACACTGAATTATTGCAAATGGCGGGCATGATAAATCATGCCCCTACACTGAAGTTGCAGTATGTTTGAAGGTTTGCGGATAAAAAAAATAATCAGTGATGAAAAAGTTACTAATCATCTTCGCGCTTGTAGTGCCAATGGCAGTGAGCGCACAGCAAAGCGACCAAAGCGACCAAACCGACAAGAACCCCAAGCCCCATGCCGTCTACTTGGAGCTGCTCGGCGCGTCGACAATGGTGGGTGTCAGCTACGACGCCCGGTTCAACAGCCACACCCACTGGGGATGGCGGGCTGGACTTAGTTTCGCCTACTCCTCGTCGGACAATTTCTTCAGCTATGCCACCTCCACCCGCGCATGGGCCGTGCCGATAGAGGTGAACTATCTGCTTGGCAACTGGCGCAACAGCCTCGAAATGGGCGTGGGAGCCAACCTCGGTGTCTACAACAACCATTGGGTTGTGCCACTCCTCGGCCCTACTGGCGGCATGGAAGAGGAATCGGAAAACCTGTTCGGCTACTATCTGTTCGCCGACATTGGCTACCGCCACGTGGCGCGGAGCGGCTTCCTCTTCAGGGCGGGAGTGAGTCCGTCGCTCAACTTCGGCGACGAGCATGCTGTCTACCGTGGCTTCGCCAGCGAGGCGAAGCGTGTCGGCCTGAGCGTCTATCTCGGCTTCGGCTGGGCGTTCTGACCGATTATGAATTATAGCAATGAAATCTTTCATTTGCAGTGGCCGTGCCCTGTGCCGGCCATAATTAATGTTTGACCTATTTAAAAGGAAAGGACATTGCTTTATGGCCGGCACAGGGCACGGCCACTGCAATTGGTAGTAGTATTGGCGAACCATTCAGGCAAATGTTCGCACAGAAAAACTTGGCTATTTTTGCAGCAAAAACCGATAGCAAACCAATATTTATTCCTACCTTTGCACGCTGAAAAGCAGTAGGTATGATAATAGAATCGGCTTTCAAGCGTTACTATCGGCAGCTTTGCCTCTATGCGCTCCACTACCTCGGCGACATCGACGAAGCCGAGGATGTGGTGCAGGACTGCTTCGTCAGCCTGTGGCAGCATGGGGCTGACGACCCGCGGCGGTTTCTCTACACTGCCGTGCGCAACGCCTCGATCGACCGCTTGCGCCGCCGCCATCCCGAGGTGGTGGCCTTTGCGCCCACCGACCTCGACGGCATCATCGCCGACGACGAGGCCATCAGCCGCTCTGCCGACGAGGCGCGGCTCTGGCGTGCCATCGACCGTCTGCCGGAGCGTTGCCGCGAGGTGCTGCTCATGGCAAAGCGCGACGGCATGACCTACGCCCAGATAGCCGCCGAGCTTGGCATATCGGTGAAGACAGTGGAGCACCAGATGAGCAAGGCTCTCCACCGGCTGCGCGACAGTGGTTCCACCGATGTGCGCTTTGTGCTTATGGCGTGCTGACAGGCCTTTGGCGTAGGTCGGAAGAAGCTCCACAATCAACGGTTCACAATTGTGGCACGTATCGGCTCACAATTGTGAACCATTCGTACCACAATTGTGAACCGTTGCTGTCTCAACTGTGGCACGTTTGCGAAAGAGGGTCTTCTGTAGGGTGGTTATAGTACCAATAGTCCCCATAGCGCTTATATTTGCTATGGGGACTATTGGTACTGTCATCTCACTCCTTTTCCTTCTCCTCCTCTATCAGGTTTTTCTCGGCCTCTGGTGTCAGCTTGGGATACTGGATACGGGTGTGGTAGATGCTCTTCAGCTGCTCGATGAGCACGTGTTTGGCTATGCTGATGTCGCGGAAGGTGATGGGGCAGTCGTTGAAGAAGCCTTGCGCCACCTGCTGGTCGATGAGCTTGTCGACCAGTTCGCTGATGCTTTTCTCGGTGTATTCCTTCATCGAGCGCGAGGCGGCCTCCACGGTGTCGCACATCATCAGCAGGGCCTCCTCCACTGTGCGCGGGTTGGGGCCGGGGTAGCGGAACAAGTCCTCGTCGACCTCCTCCTCGGGGTGGGCGTTCTTGTATTTTATGAAGAAGTACTTCACCAAGCCCGTGCCGTGGTGGGTGGCGATGAAGCCCTTGATTACTGGCGGCAGGTTGTAGCGGTCGGCCAGTTTCAGCCCGTCGGTTACGTGGGCTATTATTATTCGTGCGCTCTCCTTCTCGGGCAGGTTGTCGTGGGGGTTCACTCCGCTCTGGTTCTCAGTGAAGTAGACCGGGTTCTCCATCTTGCCGATGTCGTGGTAGAGCGCTCCCGTGCGCACCAGTTGGCTCCGCGCCCCCTCAATCTTGTTGGCGCACTCCGATGCCAGGTTGCCCACCATGATGCTGTGCTGGAACGTGCCCGGCGCCACTTGGCTCAGTCGGCGCAAGAGCGGGCTGTTGGTGTTGCTCAGCTCGAAGAGCGTGATGGTGGAGGTGAAGCCAAACGTCTTCTCCACTATCAGCATGAGCGGATAGGCGAAGAGCAGGAAGCAGCCGTTGATGGCGAAGTGGACATACATGGATGAGTCCATGGTGGTGAAGTCGTTGTTCTGCATCAGCTGCAGGGCGAAGAACGTGATGGCACTGGCCACCGTAACCACCAGTGCCGTGACGAATATCTGCGACCGCTTGGTGAGTTCGCGCAGGGTGTAGATGGCCGTCAGCCCCGACACGAGCTGTATGATGATGAACTCATACTGGTATTTCACCGCCGCGGCGCATATCAGTATCATCGTAACGTGGGTGATGAAGGCCGTGCGCGAGTCGAGGAATATGCGTATGAAGATGGGCGCGATGGCGAAAGGTATGATGTAGACGCTCAGCAGATTGTGGCTCATCATCAGCGACACCAGGATGGGGAAGATGGTGATCATGGCGTAGAGCATGGCTATGGAGCGCGGCTTGTCGAAGTAGTCCTTGCGGAACAGTCCGAGATAGAGGGTGAAGAGCGTGACGAGAATTACCACGAATAGAGCCTGACCCACAATCATCTCCACATTCTCGGTGTTGTTGGCGTTGCGGCGGTCCATTTCCTTCTCAAACGAGTTGAGCACGCGGTAGTCGTAGCTGTCCACTATGTCGCCGCGGTCGATGATCTTCTGCCCTTGCAGCACCACTCCGCTGGCCGTGGCTATGCCCGAGAGCAGGTCGTTCTTCTCGGTCTCAGAGCGGTCGGAGTCGTAGGTGAGGTTGGGCTCTATGTAGTCGTTCAGGTTGCATTGCAGCAGTTGCGGCCGTTTGGCGGCGAGCAGCGGGTCGTCGAACAGGTGCTCGTAGGCTCCCTTGGTGGAGTAGATGCAGCTGACCTGTGTGGTGGTGGCCTTCTTCCCGAGCACCACGCGCACCATGCTCGTGGTGTCGACCGAGGCCTTGGCATAGTCGCTCTGGCTCATTATCCCGGCGAGGTAGAGGCGGTGCAGACGGTCGGCTATGAGCGGCACATACTGCTTCGGCAGGCCTGGTATGCCGTCCTTGTAGTTGCTTTCGAACGCCGCCACGTTGGTCTTCTCCACCGTGGGGTTGATGTTGTAGTAAGGTTGGAAATACTGCATCACCGAGTCGCGCTCGCGCTGCATCGCCTCATCGGTCTTGTAGATGGGGAAGTCGAACTTGGCTATAAACTGCCCGTAAATCCACGGGCGTCCTATCTCGTAGCGCAGGTGCTGGCGCTCGCTTCGGGGTAGGAACAACACGATGACCGCCACGGTGGCCAGCACCAGCAGTCCACGGTAGAGAACTATGCGCAACGACTGCGCCCTATTGTTGATGAAATTGCTCATGCTCGTCGGTAGTATTTGCTTACAACGTGCGAAAATACAAAAAATATGGGCAATACTGGAAAAAAATATGTAATTTTGCACAAAATTTAATGTCTTGTTTTCTTTTTTGAGAAATAATGGAAAGAAGAGTCAGGGTGCGCTTTGCACCAAGTCCCACCGGACCGCTCCACATAGGCGGTGTGCGCACGGCGCTTTACAACTATCTTTTTGCCCGCCAGCATGGGGGCGACCTGGTGTTCCGCATTGAGGACACCGACAGCCGCCGCTTCGTGGAGGGCGCTGAGGAGTACATACAGGAGTCGTTCAAGTGGCTCGGCATCAAGTTCGACGAGGGTGTCGGCTACGGCGGCGACAAAGGTCCCTACCGCCAGAGCGAGCGCAGGGAGATATACAAGAAATACGTCGACCAGCTTGTGGCCGAGGGCAAGGCCTACTATGCCTTCGACACGCCAGAGGAGCTTGAGGCCAAGCGCGCCGAGGTGAAGAACTTCCAGTACGACGCCCGCACGCGCATGCAGATGCGCAACTCGCTCACCCTTCCGGCCGACGAGGTGCAGCAGCTCATCGACGACGGGCGGCAGTACACGGTCAGGTTCCGTGTGGAGCCAGGGCTGGAGGTACACGTCAACGACATGATACGCGGCGACGTGCGCGTGATGAGCGACATCATCGACGACAAGGTGCTCTACAAGAGTGCCGACGAGCTGCCCACCTATCATCTGGCCAACATCGTCGACGACCACCTGATGGAGATAACCCACGTGATACGCGGCGAGGAGTGGCTGCCCAGCGCACCGCTCCACGTGCTGCTCTACCGTGCTTTCGGCTGGGAGCAGACCATGCCCCGCTTCGCCCACCTGCCACTGCTGCTGAAGCCAGAAGGCAAGGGCAAGCTCTCGAAGCGCGACGGCGACAGGCTGGGCTTCCCCGTGTTCCCGTTGGAGTGGCACGACCCCAAAACCGGCGAGACCAGCAGCGGCTACCGCGAGAGCGGCTACTTCCCCGAGGCGGTGGTCAACTTCCTCGCCTTGCTGGGCTGGAACCCCGGCACAGAGCAGGAGATATTCTCGCTCGACGAGCTTGTCCAAGCTTTCGACATTTCGAAATGCTCGAAGTCGGGAGCCAAGTTCGACTATAAGAAGATAGTATGGTTCAACCACGAGTATATGCTGCGCAAGAGCGACGACGAGATAGCGCGTCTCTTCGCCCCCATCGTGGCCAACAACGGTGTCGACGAGAGCATGGACCGCGTGCGCCAGGTGGTGCATCTGATGAAAGACCGCGTCGACTTCGTGAAGGAGCTGTGGCCGCTGTGCTCGTTCTTCTTCATCGCCCCGAAGGAATACGACGAGAAGACGGTGAAGAAGCGCTGGAAGGACTACTCCGCCCGGCAGATGACCGAGCTGGCCGTGGTGCTGCAGGGCATCGACGACTTCAGCGTCGCGGGTCAGGAGCCCGTGGTGATGAAATGGGTTGAGGACAAGGGCTACAAGCTTGGCGACGTGATGAACGCATTTCGCCTCGCCCTCGTCGGCATCGGCAAGGGGCCGGGCATGTTCGACATCAGCGCGTTCCTCGGCAAGGAGGAGACGCTGCGCCGTCTGCACCGCGCCATCGACACATTGGGATGAGAACCAAAACAGAGAATAGGGAATGTACAATATAATAATGTACTTTGTGGAGTTCGGCATCTGGCTGGCCCACTTCTTCGACCACAAGGTCAGGCTGATGTGGCACGGCGAGCGCGACTCGTTTCGCGTGCTGCGCCAGAAAGTTGACCCTGCGGCGAGCTATGTGTGGTTCCACGCCGCCTCGCTGGGCGAGTTCGAGCAGGGCCGCCCCCTGATGGAGACGCTGCGCCGCGAGCACCCGGAGTACAAGATACTGCTCACATTCTACTCGCCCTCGGGCTATGAGGTGAGGAAAGACTACCAGGGTGCCGACATCGTGTGCTACATGCCGGTCGACACCGTGAGCAACGCACGCCGCTTCCTGCGCACGGTGAGGCCCGTCATGGCGTTCTTCATAAAGTATGAGTTCTGGTACAACTTCCTCCACATCCTGCGCCACCGCGGCGTGCCCACCTACAGCGTGTCGAGCATCTTCCGCCCGGGCCAAGTGTTCTTCCGTTGGTATGGCCGGCAGTATGGGCGGGTGTTGCGCTGCTTCACTCACTTCTTCGTGCAGAACCAGCAGAGCCGCGATTTGCTCCACGGGTTGGGGCTCGACAACACCACCATCACTGGCGACACGCGTTTCGACCGCGTGCTCGAGATAGCGTCGCAGGCTAAGCAGTTGCCCGCGGTTGAGGCATTCAGCGAGCATCAAAAGGTGCTTGTGGCAGGCAGCAGCTGGCCTCCCGACGAGGAGATCATCATCGGCTACATGAACCAGCACCCCGACTGGCGGCTGATACTGGCTCCCCACGTGGTGAGCGAGGACCACATCGGCTGGATTACGGCCCGGCTTAAGATGCCCACTGTGCGCTACACGCAGACCACGGCCGACGAGGCGCGTGGTGCACGCTGTTTGATCATCGACTGCTACGGTCTCCTGTCGAGCATCTACCAGTATGCCACGGTTGCATACGTGGGGGGCGGCTTCGGCGTGGGCATCCACAACGTGCTCGAGGCGGCGGTGTGGGGCAAGCCAGTCATCTTCGGCCCGAACAACAAGAAGTTCGACGAGGCGCAGGGCCTCATCCGTTCAGGCGGAGGCTTCGAGATCGATGGTGCTGAGGGCTTCGCCAAAGTGTTCGGCCAGCTCGCCGACGAGGCCGACCTCAGCCAGTCGGGTCGGGCTGCACGCCAATATGTGGAGTCGAAAGCGGGAGCCACGCGAACTATAATGTCAATGGTAAACTACAAATAGAATTGAGAATGAAAAGCATAAAAGTATTGATGATAGCCGCCCTTGTTCTCGCAGGGGTTGCGGCATGCTCCGACGACGGCGACGGCGTGGAGCGGTTGAACTGGGACAACGACCATGTCACTGGCACGTGGGGCCTCGACACCGTGCTGATTGGCAACGCCGGCAGCGACAACGTGGGCACGCTGACGCCATTGGAGTTTAAGCAGGCCCGCGAGGGCGCAACGGTGGTGTTCGACGGCTCCAACATGACAATGACGAAGGGCGGCTCCACTGTGATGACCCGTGCCTACACAGTGCGCAACTTCTACATCAAGCTCGGCACCACCGACTTGGCCACCGACACCTTGCAGCTGCAGGGCATCGACCGGAGCCGCATGAGCTGGATCAAGCTGCGCCAGTACACCGACCACACCCACCGCCACTATCTCGTGTACCATCTGAACCGAAAGTAAATATGTATATTCGCACTCATCCAAACAGTCGAATACCCTATCGTAGGGGCATGATTATAAAAAGTAAACAACAATAACGACAAACAATAGAAGTATGGGAAAAGTAATACTTACAGGCGACCGCCCCACGGGCAAGCTCCACTTGGGCCACTACGTGGGCAGCCTGCGCCGCCGCGTGGAATTGCAGAACGCCGGCCAGTACGACCGTATGCTGGTGTTCATGGCCGATGTGCAGGCGTTGACCGACAACGCCGAGAACCCTGAGAAGATACGCCAGAACATCGTCAACGTGGCTCTCGACTATCTGAGTGCCGGCCTCGACCCGGAGAAGTGCATTCTCTTCATACAGAGCCGCATACCTGAGCTGGCCGAGCTGACCGTCTACCTGATGAACCTGATTTCTGTGAGCCGCGTGCAGCGCAACCCGACGGTGAAGACGGAGATAAAGATGCGCAACTTCGAGGCCAACATCCCGCTCGGTTTCTTCTGCTATCCCGTCAGTCAGGCGGCCGATATAACCCTCTTCAAGGCCACCACGGTGCCGGCGGGCGAGGACCAGGAGCCGATGCTTGAGGTGGCTCGTGAACTGGTGCGCCGCTTCAACCAGACCTACGCGCCAGTGCTGGTGGAGCCAGAGATCATGCTGCCGGAGAACGAGACAGCTCGGCGGCTGCCAGGAACCGACGGTAAGGAGAAAATGTCGAAGAGCCTCGGCAACTGCATCTATCTGAGCGACGACAAGGACACGGTGTGGCAGAAGGTGCGCTCGATGTACACCGACCCGACCCACCTCAACGTGAGCGACCCGGGCCACGTGGAGGGCAATGCTGTGTTCACCTATCTCGACGCCTTCTCCACCGACGCCGACTTCGCCGAGTTCTGGCCTGAATACAAGAACCTGGACGAGCTGAAGGCGGCCTACACCCACGGCGGAGTGGGCGACATGAAGTGCAAGAAGCTGCTCAACAACGTGATCAACAAGCTGCTCGAGCCTATGCGCGAGCGTCGCAAGGAGTTCTCGAAAGACATACCCGAGGTGTTCCGCATTCTGGAGCGTGGCTCTGAGCAGGCCCGTGAGATAGGCGCAAAGACCATGGACGAGGTGCGCCAGGCCATGCGCATCAACTATTTCGAGGACAAAGAGCTCATCCAGAGCCTCTCGGAGAAATTTGCGGAAGAGTAGCCGTGGAAACAGGCGACTGCGGCTTCTTCCTGAATATAGATGGCCGCAATCGTCCTGTTGTAGGGGCATGATTTATCATGCCCGCCATTGGAAACAATGCAGCGTTTCGGACATTATGAATCATGTCCCTACGGCTGTGTATCCATTGGTTTCCAATGAATCAAGTTCTGTCAGAATTTGAGCAACCAATATTAGAAACTCAAGTGGTAATTGACAAAGTGCACCCGCAAGGTGCACTTTTTTTGTCATTTAGTTGCTCGTTACGACATTTTTGTATACTTTTGCCCATCTGACAAGCACAATGACAAATAAACCCAACACAACAACATAGAGAAATGGACAAAATTGACAATCTTGACCGAAAGATTCTGAGCATACTGAGCGGCAACGCCCGCATGCCATTCAAGGACGTGGCCGCCAAGTGCGGCGTATCGCGTGCGGCTGTTCACCAGCGCGTGCAGCGGCTGATAGAAAAGGGGGTGATCACGGGCAGCTCGTTCGAGGTGAACCCCAAGAGCGTGGGCTACTCCACCTGCACCTACGTGGGCCTCAACCTGGAGCGCGGCTCCATGTACAAGGAGGTGGTGAAACAGATAGTCGACATACCCGAGATTGTGGAATGCCACTTCACCACCGGCCCTTACACCATGCTGCTGAAGCTCTACGCCCGCGACAATGAGCAACTGATGCAACTGCTCAACGGTCGGTTGCAGCAGATACCCGGCGTGGTGAGCACCGAGACGCTCATCTCGCTCGAGCAGAGCATAAAGCGTGCCATCCCAATTTCGGAAGAATAGCGAGATGGAGAGCTTCAATCTCAACAGCCACCTGCAGTCCGTCTACAGCCGCTACCCCGAAGCCCCGAGGCGACCGCTGATAGGCATCACCGCCAACTATGCCGACGGCAACGCCTCGCTGGCCGACCGCTACTACAAGCAGGTGGTCAGGGCTGGTGGCGTGCCCGTGCTGATGCCGCCCGTCAACGGCGAGAGTGTCATCATCAACACGCTCGACCGCATCGACGGTCTTCTGCTCAGCGGCGGCGGCGACTTCAACCCACTGTGGGACGGCGAGGAGCCGATGCCGCAACTGCACAGCATCAACCGCGAGCGCGACTTGGCCGAACTGCTCACCGTGCGCCTCGCCTTCAACCGCCAACTGCCCATCCTCGGTATATGCCGCGGCATACAGACGCTGACGCTGGCGCTCGGTGGCCACGTCCGTCAGGACATCGACGCCACAGAGAAAGACCCAACCATCCGTCGGGTGAAGCACTCGCAGGACGCCGACCGGCAAGAGCCTACCCACAGCGTGAGCATCAGCGGCGGCAGTCTGCTTGAAACCATCTATCCACAAGATGAGTACGATGGCAAAATCTTCGTCAACTCATTCCACCATCAGGCCGTGCTCACCCTTGGCGACCACCTGATGGCGTCGGCCCGCAGCACTGACGACGTGATAGAGGCCGTGGAGAGCACCGAGCACAAGCCCATCCTCGCCGTGCAGTGGCATCCCGAATGGCTCGAAGACGAAGGCTTGCGCTTGTTCAGTTGGCTCGTCGGCGAGGCCAAGCTCTTCAGCGAGGCTAAACGGTTCCACTATAAGCACATCACCTTCGACTCCCACTGCGACACGCCGATGTTCTTCCCCCAAGGCATCAACTTCGCCCAACGCGACCCCCGCATCCTCTACGACTTGCACAAGATGACCGACGGGCGAACCGACGCCGTAACCATGGTGGCCTATCTGCCGCAGCGTCCCAAGCCGGGCGAGATACCCGAGGGGATGAGCCCAAAACAGTATGCCGACAGCATATTCGACAAGCTCGGCGACATAATCAGCCAGAACCACGACTACATAGCCCAAGCCCGCACGCCCGACGACGTGATTGCCAACAAGCGGCGCGGCCTGAAGAGCATCATCTTCGGAATAGAGAACGGTCTCGCGCTGGAGGGCGACACGGCCAACGTGAGCCACTTCAAGGAGCGCGGCGTCAGCTACATCACGCTGTGCCACAACGGCGATAACGACCTGTGCGACTCGGCCCGCGGCACCGCCACCCACGGCGGAGTGAGCCCCCTTGGTGAGCAGGTGATACTGGAGATGAACCGCCAAGGCGTGATGGTGGACCTGAGCCACGCCGCCGAGTCGTCGTTCTACGACGCATTGGAGATAAGCCGTACACCAATAGTGTGCAGCCACAGCAACAGCAAGGCTCTCTGCGACGTGCCACGCAATCTGACCGACGACCAGATGAGGGCGTTGGCCAAGCGCGGTGGCGTCTGCCAGATCACGCTCTACCACGGCTTCCTGCGCAAGGACGGCGAGGCTTCGATAGTCGACGCCTTGCAGCATCTTGAACATGCCATCAGCATTATGGGCATCGACCACGTCGGACTGGGCACCGACTTCGACGGCGACGGCGGAGTCAACGGTCTGGCCGACGCCTCGGAACTGATCAACCTTACGCGCCACCTGCTGCGCCGCCGCTACAGCGAGGCCGACATCGCCAAGATATGGGGCCTGAACTGGCTCAGGGTGATGCAACTGGTGCAGCAAAGCGCACAAAAACAACAATAGCAACATGAATATCAAAAATGTAGGGGCATGATTCATCATGCCCGTCATTGGCAAACATTCTGTGCATGCGGGCATGATTAATCATGCCCCTACGTTTTGATGATTGTGTATAACCAATAGAAAGCAATGACAAAAACCATAATCGGCTGCCTCGTGGCACTGGCCATAGCCTGCAACTGCGCAGCCTGCAAGAACATGAAGAAGGGCGGCACCGACAACGACCAGCCCGTGGCTGCCAAAGTGGGGCCGGAGTTCAACGCCGACTCTGCCTACGCCTACACCGCCCGCCAGTGCAGCTTTGGTCCGCGCACCATGAACAGCACGGCCCACGAGAAATGCGGCAAATGGATAGCGGCAAAGTTCAACGAGCTCGGCTGCAAGGTCGTCATCCAGCAGGCCGACGTGAAAGGCTACGACGGCACAATGCTACACGCCACCAACATCATGGCGAGCTACAACCCCGAGGCCACCACGCGCATCCTCGTCTGCGCCCACTGGGACAGCCGCCCGTGGGCCGACGCCGACCCCGACAGCGCCAACTGGCACGAGCCGGTGATGGCCGCCAACGACGGGGCGAGCGGTGTGGGCGTTATGCTCGAACTGGCCCGTCAGCTCAACCTGACCAAGGGTACGGCGAAGCAGCTGCCCACAAACCTCGGGGTCGACTTCGTCTGCTTCGACGCCGAGGACTGGGGCGTGCCGGAGTGGAGCGATGCCCAGGACACGGGCGACAGTTGGGCACTCGGAGCGCAGTTTTTCGCCTCGCATCTGCCACAAGGCTACGAGGCGCGATATGGCATATTGCTCGACATGGTGGGTGGCGAGGGCGCCACATTCTACGTCGAGGGCATGTCGAAGACGTTTGCCCCGGAGATAGTCGACAAGGTGTGGTCGGCGGCAGAGGCGGCGGGCTACAGCGGTGTGTTCCCGCGGCAGGATGGCGGAATGGTTACCGACGACCACATACCCCTCAACCGCACGGCAAAGATTCCGACTGTGGACATCATCCCGTTCTATCCCAACTTCGACCGCAGCTCGTTCGGCCCCACGTGGCACACCGTCAGCGACACCATGGACCACATCGACCGCGGCATACTGAAAGCTGTGGGCCAGACGGTGATTCAGGTGCTCTTCTCAGAGAAATGACAGTAACGTCTTAGCATGGCTTCTCCTCCCACGGGGAAGCCCTCCTTCGCCTCATTCTGGGCTTCGTCATATATGTGTCTCAGCTGTTTCACATTTGCGCCTCAGCTGAGACACAATTGTGAAACAGCTGAGGCGCAAATGTGAAACAGCTGAGGCACGTTAGCAACGAAGGCACTTTCAGGTCATCAGCGAGCCTCTTCCGCATTGCAAAGTGGCCTTTCCTGTAGCTTCCTACCGACACACTCCGCTTCTTTCAACTGCATGGATTTGACATCAGACAATTGCAGTGTCTTGTGAGTAAACATATTTCAATATGCAGGGGCATGATTGCGGATAACCTTTATTCCAAATCGGTCATTACAAACAGATGACGCCAGAGGCATCACCGCTCGATAACCGTGGGTGCTTGCACCCACGGAATCGCATATTCTCCAAACAATCGACCCTATCGGGGTCGCCCCACTGTGTCAATGTTGTAAAGGTGTGCAAGTGCGACGACCCCGATAGGGTCGGGGAAAGGTCAATCCACTTACCGAGGGTGAAAGCACCCTCGGTTATCGAGCGGTGATGTCTCCGACATCACTTTTTTTGAAAGACGCTTCCTAATGACCGATTTGAGTTTATTCTATTATCCAGTCGCTGATATTGCGGGTGTCGCTGTCGAAGTTAACTGCAATCTTAGTTACGGGCAGGCCGCTCTGGGCAAAGCACGAGGCATAATCCTTCAAATTGATTTGCTTCATCGCCGTTTGCGCCGACTTGTCGAGCTTCACCTCTATGACATAGAGCCTCTGCCAGATGCTCATCACAATGTCGACCCGTCCGCGCGGTGTGTGCACCTCTACGTCGCCCCACGCGCCGAGCAGTTTGAAGATGATGAGCAGAACCTGCTGGTAGTGCCCTTCATAGTTGGTGTTGTCGGTGTAAGGAACGGTGGCAAGAAACGCCTGGAGCTGCTTGAGCAGTCCGTCGACATCGCCTTTATAGAGGGCGCGGGCCATACTCACGGCGGTGTTGTTCACTCGCAGCGTGTCGGGCATGATGTAATTTGGTATAAATGATTTCATCAGCCCAAGCTCCACCTCGCGGTTGGGAATGTCGAGGGTGTAGCTGCCAAACATGGGGTCGTAGTCCTTGATGGTGAGGTAGCCACTCTGATAGAGCAGAGGGATGATGCTTGTCATGGTCTCGGTCGGCGCGTCGAAGTCAGTGGCCTGAGCGTCCATGCGCCCGAACTGCGACGGAGCGAAGTTGTACTTGCGCATCATCTCCAAGAGATAGGTGGGCGTGCCGGAGGCGAACCAGAAAGCTTGTATGCTTTTCTTAGAAAGAGCATTAAGGAGGCTGTAGGGATTGAAAATGTCGGGCGATGGCCAGGCAAAATGATAGCCGTCGTAATAGTGTGCAAGAGCCTGGAATGTCGCCTCCGAGCTTTTTCCCAATGCCTTGGCAAGTTCGTCAACATCCTCTGACATCTGCGTCGTCAGTTCTTCTTTCGTTATACCGCAGATGGCAGCGTATGGTGAATCCATACTGATGTTGGTTATGTTGTTCAGCTCGGAGAAGATGCTGAGCTGCGAGAACTTGGTTATGCCAGTGAGGAACACGAAGCGCAGCCGGGGCTCGTTGAGTTTCAGCGGGCTGTAGAAGTTGCGCATGATGTTTCTGAGTGTGTTCAGATTGGTGTCCTCATGCACCACGTCGAGCAGTGGCGCATCATACTCGTCGATGAGC
Source organism: uncultured Prevotella sp. (assembly GCA_964602785.1). GTDB lineage: Bacteria > Bacteroidota > Bacteroidia > Bacteroidales > Bacteroidaceae > Prevotella. The sequence goes on along the minus strand of CAZRSL010000010.1, from coordinate 5,559 downwards.
ACAACCACCTTTTGCCCATATTGTCTTTGCGCCTCAGCTATAAGATTGGACAAGCGGTTGTTGGCGTCGACAGGATGGTCGGTGATGCCGAACTTTTCCTCCTGCCCCTTCAGCATGAAGTCAAGATAACGCTCCAGCTGTCCTTTGTCGACATGTTTCGCCCCGCTCAAGTCGAAATGCAGCACAGGATATTCAGTCCAATCCTTCTCCATCAGCTCTATCGCAAGTCCTTTGAACAGGTCTTTCTCGCCAGAGAAATAGCTGTGGAGGGTGGATGTAAGCAGCGACTTTCCGAAACGGCGCGGCCTGCTGAGGAAGAAGTACTTCCCGTTGTCGTGGGTAAGCTGGTAGACGTATGCCGTCTTGTCGACATACAAATAGCCATTCTCTACTATCTCAGAGAATGTCTGTATCCCGATTGGGTATCTTCTTGCTGCCATGGTCAGTTGACGTTTTTTCGATTACAAAGATACGCTTTTTTTCTCAATTGGCAACGATAATGGAATGAAAACTTATGTTCTTTACATGAACTCACCCAGAAACCCAAATCGGTCGTTAGGAGCAGGAGGGTGCATCTAAAATGAGACTGGAGGCCTCATCAGTTGCTATATCACAAAAGTCGGAAGAGCCTCAAAAGGCTATAATAAGGCGGGCATGATAAATCATGCCCCCTACAAAGCACTGTCAATCTGTATATTACGTAGGGGCATGATTTAACATGCCCGCAGAAAGCGACCTTATAACACACCCCCCTTAATTTGCGGTGGGCCTCCAGCCTCATCAGTTGTTATTATCCAAATATCGGAAGACCCAAATGATTACATAACCTCACGCATGAACCATTTTTGGAACACGCAGTCGGCAAGCACCACGCCAGTGTCGTCTTCGTCGATTATTTCCCTGTCCAACAGGGAAGCCTTTATCCTTGTGATATTCGACTTTGTGCCCATGGGGAACTGCTCGGCCACTTCTTTTGATGTAAACCCCGTGTGATACCCCTTGCATATAGCGCGGATGAAGTTGGGTTGAAAAAACGAAGTTCACAAGTTTGTGGACCACAAAATTGTGAACTTTTTATAATCCCATTCCTATTGCCCTCTCTCCGTCCCTTGTGGCGGCCATAAAACAATGTCATTTCCTATTTAATGATTATCCGCAATCGACAGAGAAGTCTTGCAGAAGCTTAGGTATCAAGAACTTCGCAAGTGAAAGTACCTCTTGCAGGGTGCGGCCCTTGTGGCCGTCCGCCGCGCAACCGATACGCACCGTGGATGCGGACGGCCACAAGGGCCGCACCCTGCATTTGAATGTTTTCTGCAGTATGCGGATAATCATTTTCTATTATTATTTATAAGAGGTCGAACATTAATGATGGCCGCCACAAGGGACGGCCACTACAAGTGGATGCTGTCTATGAAGAATACAGGCTAAAGGCTTCTATTGCCCACGTTCCGCCCAGTCGCCGCGGTCGATATAGCGGTAGCCGATGGCCTCGGCGAGATGCCGGCGAGGTCGGCGATGGTGCGGGCCACCTTCAGTATGCGGTTGAAGGCGCGGGCTGATAGGCTCAGCTTCTCCATGGCCACTGGATTGTTGTTGTGAAATATTGCAGGTTAGGGAGAGAGCAATGATTGCAACCACTAAATAATATTTGAAAATTATCGACAAAATTGTTGGTAATCTGAAAATAAAAGCGTAAATTTGCCCACGATAGCAGACTTTTCGCCTCCAGTGCGGGAACGAGCTGTCGCTACATAATGGAAAAGCGTCACACGATGCTTTGTCGAATGGCTATCTGAAATTACCACCGAAGATTGCTTGCCAAAGACAATGCTGAGTTGATGTCACGGGTATGCTGGAAATGTAATCCCGTAGTGTGCGGGAAGGCTGTTAGGTCTTCATCGCACACTTTCGGGTGCAACAGCAATACGATAGCGTGGGTATCACTCTGTTCGTCAGCAAGCAAGGCTGTGGTAAGCCTCAGATAGCAGATGAGCAAAATGTGGATACCCACGCTTTCTGTTGTGCAGGTAAACAACCTCATAACAACAGCCTCACAAAGGGTAACGAGGCAATATTATTTATTATGGACAATAAAAGGACGAATAATAAATATCTTTATCACTACACAAGTGCAAAAACCTTGTGTTATATTTTTAAAGCCAAACAGATAGGAAATTCGATTGACTCTTCCGACTCTAAACTTGATTGGAGCCACCTTGTGTTTCTTGGAACAGATATATCAATGCTAAATGACAGATATGAATATAAAGAACTGACACGGCTAAGTAAAAAGATGAAAGAGTACGTTTTTATAGATGATATAGATAAAGCTATAATGGGAATACCTTTTGTCATGTCATTCTCTTCTTTGCCAAACAGTCTTTCGATGTGGAGACAATATGCTGACAATGGAATGGGTGTTTGTTTACAATTTGACAAAGAAGCATTAGATGAAATGATACCCCAAGACCAAAAGCCGTATGAATACATACGTTTGGGAAAGTGCAATTACAAAATGACTCCGTCATTAAAAACTTTGTACGAAGAATTAGGCAAGTTGGTGAAAGATGATGATATTCGCTTGTTCGATTCCATGGATAAATACATAAGTGTATATAGAGAATACGCATTTCAATCTTCTTTTCTGAAAGATAATTCTTTTCAGACTGAAAAAGAGTGGAGAATAGTCGCTTTTGATAAGCATTATAAGTTTTATCCTTCTTCATTTGGATTTACCGCTCGAGCTGAAATCGAAATACCAGTTTCAGCCTTGAAAAGAATCCAGGCGGGTCCTTGTGTAGATGATATAACCAAAGCCGCTATAAAAAGATGGATTGACTATGTCGAAATTCGAACAAGAATACATATAGATTTCAAATGCTCAAGAAGAGCGTATAGGGGTTAATTCCATTAGTGTGTAAACTCAACAGAACAAGAAATAAGTGCAACATAAAAGAAATAATCTATGAAAAATTATTTATTCAATTTCGTTCTCGCCATCTTTATGGCGTTATCTTTTTGCGCATGTGGAAGCAGCGGTGATGATGGCAATAATGACATTGTTGAAATTAGTGACAATGGAAAAACATCTAATGGCAGCATATTTTCTGCCATTGATGATAACAATTTCTTTCTCGACTACATCAAATATACTGTTAAGGAAGGGCATCTTGCCGTTTCTGGATATGATGAATTTGGATTCAAAGGTGTTGCCAATATATTGCCAACCATTAAGTTTAAGGGTACTGTGTATGATGTTTTAGAGATTGGTGATAGTGCGTTTTATGATTGTGATGCGTTAACCTCCATCACTATTCCAAAAAGTATAAACAGAATAGGCAACTTTGCATTTTATGGGTGTAAAGGTCTGACCTCCATCACGCTTTCTAACAGTGTAACTGAGATAGGACGTGGTGCATTTAAAAATTGCTCTGGTCTTACCTCCATTGAAATACCTAATAGTGTGACTAACATAGGAAATGTTACATTTGAAGGGTGCTCACGTCTGGTCTCCGTTACCATACCAAATAGCGTCACTTATATAGGAAGTGGTGCATTTTATAGCTGCTATGGTCTGACTTCAATTACAATACCTAATAGCGTAACTTATATAGGAAGGGCTGCATTTTATCATTGCACTAGTCTGACATCAATCTCCTTTCCTAATGGCTTAACTGAAATAAATGGCGAAACTTTTGCGCGTTGTTCTAGTTTGACTACCATAACTATACCTGATAGCGTTACGGCTATAGGAGATTTTGCATTTGGAGATTGCAAAGGCCTAACATCCATCACTCTTCCTAATAGTGTAGAAACCATATATCAAATGGCATTCAGGAGATGTTCTGGTCTGACTTCCATCACAATCCCTAATAGAGTAAAAAAGATAGGGTCTTATGCATTTGCTGATTGTACTGGTCTGACCTCAATACATTGTAAAATGAAAAGTCCAGTTGAAGCCTCTAAATATAGCTTTGAGGGGTCTGTGTATAGTAAAGCCATTCTTTATATACCATCGGGAACTCGTAATGCCTACTCTTCAACAGTACCTTGGATGTATTTTGATCATGTGGTTGAGGAATAGCAGTTTGTTCTAAATGTTCACTTAAAAGAGAAGAAATAAGTTTAACGTAAGAAAAACCATATGAAAAAATTATTATTAATCAATCTTGTTCTCGTCATCTTTTTGGCGTTGTCTTTCAGTGCCTGTGGAAGTAGCAATGATGATGACAGTGATGCCATTGTTGAAATTAGTGATAATGGTAACACATCTAATGGCAGCCGATTTTCTGCTATAGATGATAACAATTTCTATCTCGACTACATCAAATATACTGTTAAAGAGGGGCACCTCGTTGTTTCTGGTTATGACGAATTGGGATTCAAAGGTGTTGCCAAGATAGTGCCAGCCATTAAGTTCAAAGGCTATGCCTATGAAGTTTTAGAGATTGGCGATGAGGCGTTTAATATTTGTGACGTTTTGACCTCCATCACTATTCCTAATAGTATAACGAAGATTGGAGATGGAGCATTTAATGTATGTACAGGGCTGACCTCAATCACTATCCCTAATAGCGTGACTGAGATAGGATCTTCTGCGTTTGAGAGATGCACAGGGCTGACCTCCATCACTATCCCTAATAGCGTGACAGAGATAGGGATGTTTGCATTTTATGGATGCACAGGGCTGACCTCAATCACTATCCCTAATAGCGTGACAGAGATAAGGTATGAGGCATTTAATGGATGCTCAGGGCTGACCTCCGTCACTATGTCAAGTAGTGTGACAAGGATAGGTGAAAAAGCATTTGCAGGATGCACAGGGCTGACCTCAATTACTATTCCTAATAGTGTGACTGAGATAGAGTCTTCTGCATTTGAGGGATGCACTGGGCTGACCTCCTTCACTATCCCTAATAGCGTGACTAAGATAGAGTCTTCTACATTTTATGGATGCACAGGGCTGACCTCAATCACTATTCCTAATAGCGTGACCGAGATTGGGTATTATGCATTTTGTGGATGCACAGGGCTGACATCAATTACACTTCCTAATAGCTTAAAATCTTTATGGGGATATACTTTTTCAAATTGCTCAAAGTTGAATTCTATACATTGCAAAAGTACAAATCCGCCTTCAGCTAATGGATTAGGCTTAAATTATTCTCGTGTTACTCTTTATATACCATCAGGAACTCGAGAAGCATACACTTCAACTTATCCTTGGAATGAATTTAAAAATGTGGTAGAAGAATAACGGCTTGATGCTGTAGCCACACACGCCATTTAGCCCATTTAAAAGGGGTGTCAGTATCATTAAGATAACATAGGACTCCAAGTATCACTTCGTCTGGTGCTTGGAGTTTTTACTTATCTCCGCATTCACCACATAGATGACGCCGTTGCGGTCGGGAAGAACATTACGGGAAGCAAGTCCAAAACGACATATTTTTTAGCCAACATTATTCATTTTTACAAAAGTAGTGGCCGTCCCTTGTGGCGGCCATAAAACAATGTCATTTCCTATTATTATTTATAAGAGGTCGAACATTAATG
>CAZRSL010000009.1:0-57645 GCA_964602785.1 uncultured Prevotella sp. | reverse complement strand
GAACTTACAAAAAGATGCCGCAGAAACCAAAATACAGCCGAATTGATAGAATGATTTTTCATATTTATTTTATTTCAGAATTTTTAGAACCGACCTAAAATAATTAAACTTACCGACCTATTTGTTAATCTTGACTTTGTTCAGCCGTAAATGATAGTATTGGGGATATTAAAACCCATGGTTGAAGGGTCTACAGTAAAACTCTGGGCTGTATAGTGCTAAGAGCCTGTAGTTAATACAACCGAAGGAACAATGTCCGAGGATTTGCAAGTTCCATAGGGTGGTGAAAAAGCTATTCCACCCACTTTTAAATAATCCGCATAATTACTAAATTTACTTAAATTATCGGCCAGAGTAAAATAAAAACATCTTTTGTTTCTTCTAATTTTAAAAGAATATTACCAAGAATGAAAACAGTTATCATTACTTTAATTATTGGTTTGTTGCCAATTTATATGCAAGCTCAGACCCAAAGCTTTGCGCAGTATTTGAGGAATCTCCCTTTGTCCAAAAGCACTGTTATAAAAATTTATGATGGTAGAAAATTGCACAAAAACAACAGCAGAGCTGTTATTTGTGATTTCGGGACTAAGGCAAATGAGCAATGTGCTGACGCATTAATCTATTTAAGGAGCAAATATCTATGGCAAAACAAAGAATACAGCAAGATTTCCTTCCATTTTGTCAATGGGTTTAAATGTGACTATATCCATTGGGCTAATGGATACAGAGTCAACAAGAAACATAATGGATGGATTAAAACAGCCAAGAAAGATTATTCCTATCGTACTTTTAGGAGATACTTGTCATACGTGTTTGAATATGCCAACACATGGTCGCTATGGAAATACGATATGGTCAGAACCCGTACTGTAGATGCTGGTACTGTGTTTATGGCATGTGCCGATCCCGTATATGGGGCTTTAGGCCATTGTTTTATGGTTGTAGATAAGAAAGTAGTTAAAGGTCAAATATATTGTAAGATAGCTCAGGGATATACCCCAGCTCAACAGATTGAAGTGTTCAACGAGTGGGTTCCATACTGTGCAAATCCAATGGTACGGGCGATTAGAACACCAGATGGAATATCAATAGGAGATGGAACAGAATTAAGAACAGGTTGTATTTTAAAATTTAAATAATTATGCCAATACCATTAGCAATTGATAGGTTTAGTCCTCCTACTCCTCCCATTTGGGGAGGAGTTCTTCCGGAGGTTACAATTATTCCCACCTATAAACAATATATGAGTGCAAGAGGAATATATACATAGAAGCAAGATTCCAGAAAAAACAAATAGGCCAATATGCCATTATTGACAAAAGTAAAAGAGGGAATAGATTATGCTATGCCAGAAGATGTATAGAATAAGAAATATAAATATGCAATGCTGGCAGCAAAAGAATAGTATAGGCGGATGCCAACACGAGAAAATAAAATTCGTTATAACCAATATTTAAAATTGAAACCTAAGGATGTACCTCACCTTGGTTGGACATGTATAAACACTGCCACTCGAGGTAGGGTGCAATACAATCCAGACTTGTATGCAAATCCAGAAAAATATGGCTATACACGAATACCTTATAATAGTATGTGGAAAGAAGGTGATATTTTACAGATTGGAGGACGCGACCCATATACAGGACAACCAGTGCCTTATGGACCCCATGCTGTACAATTTGATCATAGGGATGGGGATAAAATATATGTAAACCAGTCTCATGGAGATTGGCTACCTACCACTGTTTCAAATGCCAATTCAACAATACATAATACTCTTAATGGAAATAATACAATGGGTGATGGATATATTTCAGGCGAAGATTAGATAGCATAGGAAATTCAACCATATCGCTATATTGGAACACCCAAGGAAAGACAGCAATGGACTACTGATTACCAGAATCTATAGAAAAAATATGGGTTTAAATAATTATAGCATTTTATAAAGCAACGATATTTGCAAATGTAAATTATTATTAGTACTTTTGCCAAAGAAACCAATAAACAAAACACAATATGGAAAATAACAATACACAAGAATAGAAAACAGGAATGCCCAACCCAGAGATAAACAAAAACTACCAGACAGCCAACCTAAGAGGCCTCACTGAGCGTGATGGTAATCTTTTCAAAACCAATGAACTCCAAGTGGCTGACGAGCTTAGAAGATTAGGCTATAAGACGCCTACGCTTAATAGCTATAGTCTTACTTTGCCAAGTGTAACCATTACAGGCAAAAGACCCAATCCTGCCGAAGATATAGACAAGGTAATGCTTGGTGTATTAGGTTTGGGAACAGCAGTGCCAACAGTTGTGACAGCCGCAGATGCAATTGCAGCCTCAACGTTGGGGCGGGCAGGTTATGCCGCTTTGAAAGGCCATACAGCGCCATTGACCAAATGGGGCTTAAAGACAGCTGGAAGTACAATAGGAGGCTATGCAGGTGGAAGAACAGTTGATGCAGTGTCAAAGGCTGCTACTGGCAATACATGGGCAGAGAATGTCAGCAACAAGACAGGCTTGCCAACTACGTTAACCGAACTTACCAACCCAGGTGTTTGGTATGGCGGTGGACTTGGTTATTCGGCTGGAAATACGGGGTATTGGGTTGGAAAAACTGCTCCTAAAATTGTACAGGGTATGGTAGACCATGGGGCAACACCAAATTTGAAGGGTCTGTCCACTTTAAGGAGATATGGTTCGGATATAATTAATCGGCCACAACCTACTTTCGAAGCTTTGCAAGGAGGAAGGTATATTTATGATAAACGGACTCTTCTTCAAAATGCAAGGAGAATTAAATCACAAATGGAAAAAGGCCAGAATTTTACAAGAAGTACATATAGTGATTTAGGCTATAAAATTCCAGAAAGAAACATAAACTTAATAAGATGGAAAGATGTGAATGGGGGTGGAGGTGCATTTTATAGTCCAAAGACAACAGAAATCAGTGTAACTCCAACAATAGATCGTCGTAGTAATATAGGTAGATCTAATGAAAGTACTCTTTATACAGGAGCGCATGAGGCAACTCATGCAGCTAATGATTTTTTGTATGAGCATCCGAGTACGTATCTTAAAGAAACAGACTACTATGGCCCAAACAAATATCATCCTGTAGTTAGAAAGTATTATGACGATTTTATGAAAGTAAAAGACTATCATGGAAAAAGTCCTGAAGAAACTTGGGCAAATTATTTGGGATACTTATCAGGAGGAAAAGAATATGGCTATAATAAATTCTTAGATTTCAACAAAAATGTAGAACACGTCCCTGAGGAAACTACACGAGGCTTCGTAAAGGATTATTGGGATTATCTTGGTCTTAACCGATTCTCAAATCAACCATCATTTCCTGGATTTAAATAAAACAAAAAGTATGGATATTTCATTATTTATTTGTGTTTGCTGTATTATGGTAATTATGGGGGCATTATCTTCTCCTTCAAGCAAAATTGAGAAGATGCGTAGAAGAGCAAGCAAAAGAATGAATAAAGCTATTAAGGCACTCGCCAAAGAGAATAAAAAACGGATAAAGAATGGAGAACCTCCACTGGAAAAAATATTTTAAATGGGATTTTATGAAAGACCCAAATGTCGGTGGAGTTCCAGCCAAGAAGTTTGGAATGTTCATTAATCCTCTCACTCGAACATCTAATGCAAATGTATTTATAACCAAATAAAAATAATTAATTATGGATTTTAGTGTTGCTAAAGACAAAAAATATGCAGGAAAAAAACTCATTGCTGATCCTTATGAGCTTGTTGGACTCGATAGTTGGGCAGAAGATGTCTATAATATGTTTATACAAAATGCTCCAATTGAAGATGAAGAAGAAGATAAAGATTCATCATGTCAAGAGAATAATCCTGAGTAAAGATGCGTTAGCCATCAATATCTTCGGATTCATATTAGCAGTTGACAGTCTTACAGACAAAGACATCAACCACGAATTAATCCATACCGCACAAATGAAGGAAATGCTGTACATATTCTTCTACATCTGGTATGGAATAGAATGGTTCTTGCTCTTCTTGAAATATCATAATTGGACAACAGCCTATTATCATATTCGTTTTGAGCAGGAAGCCTACAGGCATGGCGACGATCTCCATTATCTCAGCCAAAGAAAGCATTTCAATGAGTTCAGAAAGCGCAGCCAATAGGCTGTGCTTTTTTTATGCTCAACCTAAGAGATTATAATATATAAATTTTACTCTTCACCAAGAGTAATTTCGAGACCAGCATACCATGGATGTAACACTGGTCTTGCGAGTAAACCAAGACTGACCTGCTTGCAGAGAAACTTGGTTGAACAGATGATGATGGGTATCTTACTTTAAGTCAATAATAAATGGTAAACGACTTCATGATAACGCCTGGCGACGTTGACGAACGCAAGCCATTGGTATACAAGGCCTTCGTGGACACCATATACGGCAAGCTTGTGGGCGACAGGGGATATATCAGCATGGGTCTGTTCCAGCGACTCATCGTGGACGGCATATAGCTCATCACCAAGCGCAGGAGCATCATGATGATAATCAGTCAACACAATGTTGCCATACGAAAATCGAGTGCGCCCAAACACAGTTCTTCCCCTTGCAACCGCAGAAGCAAGGGGAAGAACGATAATTCAGAGATTCTTGAGTAGTTTGATTGTCTCAGGCGGATTGGCCGCCTTAAAGATGTAGCTCCCGCTGACCAGCACGTCGGCTCCCTCCTCCACAAGCCTTGGGGCTGTCGTGGCGTTGACTCCGCCGTCCACCTCTATCAGAGCGTTGCTGCCCGTCTCGGCTATCAGCCTCCTGAGCCGCGCTATCTTGGCGTAGGTGTTCTCGATTAGCTTTTGCCCGCCGAAGCCAGGGTTTACGCTCATCAGCAGCACCATGTCGACATCCTGTATCACGTCCTCAAGCATCGACACGGGTGTTGAGGGGTTGAGCGTAACGGCCGGCTTCATGCCCGCGTCGCGTATCTCTGCCAAGACACGGTTCAAGTGGCGTGTGGCCTCGAAGTGTACGTTCATGTAGCGTGCGCCCAGCTGGGCCGTCTTCTGCACCCACCGCTCTGGATGCACCACCATGAAGTGGCAGTCGAGCGGCTTGCGGCATATCTCGGCCACGGCTTCCAGCACCGGGAAGCCGAACGATATGTTTGGCACAAACTCGCCGTCCATGATGTCAAGATGGAGCATGTCGGCCTCGGAAGAGTTTATCATCTCTATCTCGTTGGCCAGATGGGCGAAGTCGGCTGCCAGCAGCGATGGCGAGATTCTGACAGGTCGCATCAGTTCAAACAGTATGCTATTTCCACGCCTTCGTCGTAGAGCATCCGGTAGGTGTGGGCTACGTTTCTAATAACTGACAGTGTGCTCTCAGAGGGTTCCATTTCGTTTAGAGTAAAATGCTTCATAGGCCATTCTTTTAATGATTACATTTTAATAACGGTGCAATAATATCTTTATTGCGCCGCACTGAAAAACTATTGCAGAATATTTAGGGTTCACCCTACATTTATATTGCCACGAGCCAATTCTTGTGGGGCATGATTTATCATGCCCGAGTCGCTGGCTGGTGGTGTTCGATGACGTGCATGATGGATCATGCCCCTACAATTTGACATTTCCTTTAGCAGTTACAATATCAATGTAATTATTTTGATGCCAAGCAATCAGTGATGCAAATATTCAGGGAGTCTTGACCTCGGCGTAGCCGACGAGGTTGTCGGTGCGCCCGCCTATGGGACGATAGTAGACCAGTGCCTGATAGGTGTTCTCGGTTTGGTAGAAGTTGCCGTCGCCGGGCAGCAGAGCCATGCGCCCGTCGCTTCCTGCTGTGAGGAACTGGTAGTTGTAGTAGCCCAGCTTGAGCAGCACAGCCTTCTCGTAGACGCCGTGCCCTGCGTCGTATTCCATCTTGAACTCAGGCTGGAACCAGTCGCCTGTGAAGTCGCCGCTGACGTAGACATCGGTTGGGAGCTGGCGGTTGGTCTTCAGTTGGAAATGCACCCACATGTAGTCGCTCTCTGTCTCTGAGTTCTGGTTGTCGCTGTTGCGCAGCAAGAAGTGGCCGTCGGCATCCTCGTCGGTCAGATAGTTTGGGCGCAGCGTCTGTATGAACGGGTAGGCGTGCATCTGCTTGCCGTCCCATCCGAGCCGCTCTATGCCCATCGATGCCACGTCGGTGCTGAGCAACTCGAATTTGCGGTACTCGTTGAGGGCGTCGAATATGTAGTCCTTGCAGTGGCTCCATGCGAGCTGAGTGCCCGAGTTGTACTGCGGTCGTGCGTCGACGCGTGCATCGTCCCACCGCTCGTTCTGAACCAGCACGGTATGGATTTGCCGCTCGGGGTTGGTTACTTGCAAGCCGTTGTAGGCCAGCGACATATTGATCTGCTGATGGCGGTCGTTGACCGACGCGTCGGTAACGGGCGTACACTCCAGCCCCACGCTCATCTTCTCGTCCACCACCATGAAACAGGCCGTCAGCACGGTGTCGCCGTCGTTGTCCTCGTCCAAGATGTGCAGCTTGTAGTTGCCGCCTATCTTGAATGCGCACTCGCGGTTGGGCAGTTGCAGGTGGTAGTGGGTGTAGAGGTTGTTGGTGAGCAGACTCTGGTTGATGTCCTCTATAAGGTTGCCCGACGTGAAGCCGTTGGCATAGTCGCTGGCGAACAGGTCGGTCGACTCGCTCCAGTCGCCCTCGCAGTGTACGAGCGTGTAGGAGTAGCGGTGGGCCGTGTGGCTCATCTCGTCGAAGTCGAAGTCGATGTAGCCGTCGGCAAGGTGGGTTATGGGCATTCGCTGCCAGTCGCCGTCGGCCACAACGGTGAGCGAGCGTATGTCGGGGCTCTTCACGACGTGGCGTTGTGCCACAGCGACTGTAGGCAGCAACAAAAGAGCCATTATGGCCGTAAGTGCAATGGGGTGTCGTGGGTGCATGAGCTTTGTCGCTATCTCAGGTCTATCACCTCGGCCTTGGGATAGTCCTTTTGGTTGAACGTGAAATAAGAGTCGGCGAGGTTGGCCTTGTGCAGGTTCGACACGCTGATGTCGGTCCACTGTTTGCCCTGCCTCATCCTTATTTTCTGTGGCTGGTAGGCTGAGGAGACGTCGAGAACAATCTCCTGAATCGACGAGCCCGGGTGGATGGCCTTCATCGTTATCTGCCAGCCCGAGCCTTTCTTCGTGGAGCTGAGTCTATAGCCTTTCTTATAAATATTAATAAATGTGTAGGGGTTCATCCTCATCTGCTGAGCTTGGTTGGGAGTGGAGACATTCACCTCGCCAGAGCTTTGCATGTAGGTCCACTGCGTCTTGCCGTCGAACCAGGTGGTGCCTTGGGCGGTGGAGGCTCTGAACTTCTTGCCCTTTATGGCTATTGTGCCCGAGGCAGAGCCATACTTGCCGCTCTTCAGGCTGAAGTTGGCCTCCACGCCAGAGCGGTTGCCCAGTTGGGCGGCGGTCTTGTCGAGCACCTGTCGCGCCTCCTTGCTGCTCTGGGCCGAGACGGCAAAGGGCAGCATGAGAGCTATCGAAAGAAGATAGAGTGCTATTTTGTTCATGTCTTGACGCTATTTTAGTCTTGTTATTATCTCGTTGAGCTTGTTCTCGTCGCTTATCAACACGTCGCGAGGCTTCGAACCTTGCGCGGGACCCACTATACCGGCTTTCTCCAACTGGTCCATGATGCGCCCGGCACGGTTGTAGCCTATGCTGAAGCGGCGCTGTATCATGCTCGTGGAGCCTTGCTGGGTAACGATGACCGAGCGAGCCACCTGCTCAAACATCGGGTCGAGGCTGTGGGCATCGAGTCCGCCGCCACCCTCGTCGCCGCCGTCCTCGCTTGGCGGGTCTGGTATCGTCATCGGCTCCACCGGGCCGGGCTGGGTAGCGATGTATTGTGCTATCTCCTCCACCTCGGGCGTGTCGACAAATGCGCACTGCACACGCACGGGCTCGGTGCCGTTCAGATAGAGCATGTCGCCCCGACCCACGAGCTGCTGGGCTCCAGGGCGGTCGAGGATGGTCTTTGAGTCGATGCCCGAGGTAACCTTGAAGGCAATACGACCCGGGAAGTTGGCCTTGATGTTGCCTGTGATGATGTTGGTGGTGGGTCGCTGGGTGGCTATCACCATGTGGATGCCCACGGCTCGCGCCAACTGTGCTATGCGCGTGATGGGATGCTCTATCTCCTTGCCGGCGGTGAGGATCAGGTCGCCGAACTCGTCGATTATCACCACTATGTAGGGCATGAAGTCGTGGCCGTCCTCCGGGTTGAGTTGGTGGTTAAGGTATTTCTTGTTGTACTCCTTTATGTTGCGTGCTCCAGCCATCTTCAGCAGGTCGTAGCGGCGATCCATCAGCACGCAGAGGCCTTTCAGCGTCTTCACCACCTTCTGCACGTCGGTTATGATGGGTTCGTCCTCGTTCTCCTCTATCGCGGCCATGAAGTGGGGGGCTATAGGCTCATAGACGCTGAACTCCACTTTCTTCGGGTCGACGAGCACTATCTTCAGCTCGTTGGGGTGCTTCTTGTAGAGCAGCGAGGTGATGATGGCGTTCAGACCGACCGACTTGCCCTGTCCGGTGGCGCCGGCCACGAGCAGATGGGGTATCCTGGCCAAGTCGACCATGAACACCTCGTTGGTGATGGTCTTGCCCAGTGCAAGCGGCAAGTCCATCTTCGACTCTTGAAATTTCTTAGAGTTCAGCAAACTAAGCATCGACACAATGCTGGGCTTGGCGTTTGGCACTTCTATTCCGATGGTGCCCTTGCCGGGTATTGGCGCTATTATTCTTATGCCCAACGCACGCAGACTCAGGGCTATGTCGTCCTCCAGATTCTTTATCTTCGCTATCCTCACGCCCTTGGCCGGTGTAACCTCGTAGAGCGTTATCGTGGGACCCACGGTGGCCTTGATCGAGGCTATCTCAACGCCGAAGTTGCGCAGCACCTCTATGATGTGGTCTTTGTTCTCCTCCTGCTCCTTGGGGTCGATGTAGGTGCGGCCGTCTGAGTCGTACCGCTTCAGAAGGTCGAGCGTGGGGAACTTGTAGTGGATGAAAGGCTCGCGGGGGTTTATGGGCGTGGTCAGGTCGGGGCCGTCGGCCACGGTGTCGCCCTTGGCCTCCTCGTCCTTAGCCCCGGTTGTAACCTCCAGCTTCACCTCGCCGCCTGCCTCGTGGCCGTCGGTGTAGCCCTTGTCCACCACTTCCAGTTTGTCGCCAGCGAACTTCACCTCCTGTGGAGCCGGGTCGTCGTAGACGGGTTCGTCGTCAGGCTCTTCATCCTCAGGGGCTGAATCGGTTTCGTCGTCACCACCACTTGTCACGGTGAATGGTATCTTGTGCCACAACTTGCTTGGGTTGAATATGTTGCGCACCACGTTGATGGTCTCCGATGTGATGAACGTGAGGAAGCACACCGCCACCACCACGAGGATGGCCATCAGACCCGGCGCACCCACCACATTCTCAAGATATTGGCAGACAAAAAGCCCATGGTCGCCGCCGGGGTTGTAGACTTGGTCGGCCATGATGGGCGTGAGGAATTTGGCAAACGTAACCGACAGCCAGATCATGGTCAGGGCCATGCCGAAAAACCACTTCCACAGCGTGAAGTGGTAGGCTCCCATCAGTTGCAGTCCCCAGAAGATGAGGAATGCGGGAATGAGGAACGAGGCCAAGCCGAAGCAGTGGGAGATGAGATAGTAGGAAATCATGGCGCCCACGCTGCCGCAGCAGTTGTGGAACTCACGGGCTTGGTTCTCCATCTCGCCCGGACGCAGCTGCAACACGAGGCTCTGGTCGTCGGCCCCGGTGTAGAGATAGCTCACCATAGCGGCTATCACGAATATTGCCAAGGCCACGAGCACAAAGCCCGTGATGAAGTTCACCCTCTCGCTTGCGAATATATTTCTGAAACCTAAAGCCTCGCCCATCGACTTCGACTTTCGGCTCTGTTTCTTGCGTGCCATGCTTTCTGCCATTTATTTTAATGCAAAAGTAACTGAAAAAAGTCATATTCCACCATCTTTTCGCACTTTTTTTCTAATTTTGCAGCCACAAAACTCATCAATGGAAAAGATTTTATACAAGCGGTTTGACAAACACGCCATCAACTCGCTGCCGCGGACGCTCTTTCCGGGCGAGATAATTGTGGTGAAAACCAAGGAGAAAGCCGACGAGGCCGTCAGTGATTTGCTGTCGCACAGCATCCTCGGCTTCGACACCGAGACCAAGCCCTCGTTTCAGCGGGGCCAGCTCCACAACGTGGCGCTGATGCAGGTGAGCACCCACGACAAGTGCTATCTGTTCCGGCTCAACATCATCGGGCTGTGCGAGCCTGTAGTGCGTTTCCTCACCGACACCGTTGTGCCGAAGATAGGCCTGTCGATTCACGACGACCTCCATATGCTCCACCGCCTTGGCGACTTCACTCCCGGCAACTTCATCGACCTGCAGCAGCACGTCAAGGAGTTCGGAGTGGAGGACCTGAGTTTGCAGAAGCTCTATGCCAATTTCTTCCACGAGCGCATATCAAAGCGCGAACGACTGTCAAACTGGGAGGCGAAGAACCTGAAAGACTCGCAAAAGCTCTATGCCGCCACCGACGCTTGGACTTGCATCAACCTCTATGAAGAGATGGTGCGGTTGAAGCGCGAGGGCTCGTGGCACACCATCGACAACACTCCCGAACCAGAGCCTGTGGCTCAGCAACCCGAACAAGCATGACAAAGAAAATATATCTGAAGAAAGGCAAGGAGGAGTCGCTCCTGCGCCGCCACCCTTGGGTGTTCTCTGGCGCCATCGGCCATGCCGACAGCCAAGTGGAGGAGGGCGAGATTGTGGATGTTGTCGCCTCCGACGGCTCGTTCCTCGGTCGGGGCCAAGCCCAGATAGGTTCCATAGCCGTCAGAATTCTCACCTTCAATGCCGCCGAGCCTATAGATCAGCGGTTCTATCAGAGCCGCCTTGAGGCAGCGCTGCGGATGAGGCAAAGCCTCAGTCTGATTCGCCCCGAGGCCGAGGGCACGCTCCCTGCCAACACCACCTATCGCTTGGTACATGGCGAGGGCGACGGTCTGCCCGGCCTTGTGGTCGACATCTATGGCACAACAGCTGTGATGCAGGCCCACACTGTCGGTATGCACCTCGTGCGCCACGAAATAGCCGAGGCTCTCAAGGCCGTGATGGGCGACAGTGTTACCAACATCTATTATAAGAGTGAGACTACCCTACCCTATATGGCGCAGCTCGACGAGGAGAGCGGTTTTATCATGGGCGACGGCAAGGCTGACGACGTGACAATGGAGAATGGCTTGCAGTTCCACGTCGACTGGATTCGCGGGCAAAAGACAGGCTTCTTCATCGACCAGCGCGACAACCGGAGCCTGCTCGAGCATTATGCCAAAGGGCGCACGGTGCTCAACATGTTTTGCTACACGGGCGGATTCAGCGTCTATGCCATGCGCGGCGGAGCCACCAGCGTCCACAGTGTCGACAGCAGTGCCAAGGCCATTGAGCTGACGGAACAGAACGTGGCTCTCAACTTCCCCGCTGACGGGCGGCACAAAGCCATCTGTGACGACGCATTCAAGTATCTCGACCAGCACCACGACAGCTACGACCTCATCATTCTCGACCCGCCGGCCTTCGCCAAGCACCGCAAGGCTGTCCACAATGCCTTGAAAGGCTACATCCGCCTCAACACCAAGGGCTTGGAGCACATCAAGCACGGCGGCATACTTTTCACGTTCAGTTGCTCGCAAGCCGTCAGCAAGGACCAGTTCCGGCAGGCAGTGTTCACGGCATCGCTACTGGCCAAGCGCAACGTGCGCATTCTGCACCAGTTGCACCAGCCCGCCGACCACCCCATCAACATCTATCACCCCGAGGGGGAATACCTGAAAGGGCTTGTGCTCTATGTTGAATAAGGTAGAGCGGTTCATACAGGCCAACAATCTGCTCAGTCGCGACGCTCTTCACATTGTGGCGTTGTCGGGTGGGGCCGACAGCACAGCCTTGTTGCGTGTGTTGCTCTACTTGGGCTACCGTGTGGAAGCTGCCCACTGCAACTTCCACTTGCGCGGCGACGAGAGCATGCGCGACGAGCGGTTCTGCCAGGAGCTGTGCCGGCGGCTTGGCGTGGGCTTCCATCTCGTCCACTTCGACACCCACACCTACGCCCGTTTGCACAAGATGAGCATTGAGACCGCAGCACGCCAGCTGCGCTACCAGTGGTTCGAGCAGCTGCGACAGGACATCGGAGCCGACGACATCTGTGTCGCCCACCACAAAGACGACAACGTGGAGACGGTGCTGATGAACATCATCCGTGGCACAGGCCTCAACGGACTATGTGGCATCCGGCCACGCAACGGCCACATCGTGCGACCGCT
The DNA here is from genome assembly GCA_964602785.1 of uncultured Prevotella sp. Taxonomy (GTDB): domain Bacteria; phylum Bacteroidota; class Bacteroidia; order Bacteroidales; family Bacteroidaceae; genus Prevotella. The sequence goes on along the minus strand of CAZRSL010000009.1, from coordinate 45,233 downwards.
GTTGTCGGTATCACGAGACGAAATCATCGGCTATCTGCGCTCCATCGGGCAGGACTATGTGATGGACTCCACCAACCTGATAGACGATGCCACACGAAACAAAATCAGACTTAAAGTATTGCCCTATCTGAAATCTATAAACAATTCAGTATCAGAGAATATCGACTTGCTTTCACGCCGCATGGCTGAGGTGGAGAAGGTGGTGAAAGCAAACTTGAAGCCGACACGCAATCTTTCCGAAATCAGCCAGTGTGCCAGTCCCGAGTTGATGGTGTTCAGCATGCTTTCGCCCCTCGGATTCAATCAAAGTCAAATAGCCGACATCACGAACCATATTCTGAATGGCGACAAGGGGCAGACATGGCGGTCTGATGGTTATGAGATATGCCTCGGCCACGATGAGATGGAGATTTTCCAAGGCCATGGGGATGAACTGGAAGTAAAACTCGTAATGCCTGAGCCTGGTGTCTACGTGATTGACGGGCAGCGGAAAATAGCGGTGAGGCAGGAGGAATGGACAGGCAAGGAGGCCATACCACGCTCGGCAGACAGGGTGGTTGTCGACGCTGACAAAGTGGGTTTCCCCCTCACCCTGCGCACCCCCGTGGCCGGCGACCGCTTTGTGCCCTTCGGCATGAGGGGCTCAAAACTGGTGAGCGACTTCCTCACCGACCACCATTTCTCAGCCCTCCGGCGGCAGAGGCAGCTTCTGCTCACAAGCCCAAAGGGCATCGTCTGGGTTGTGGGACAGCGCATCGACGACAGAGCGAAAGTTTCTGCGACGACAAAATCTATATTTAGCATTGAGATAAGGCAAGTGCCTTAACACCACACAATTGCCGCTCTTGTGGTTTTTGGCACGTGTGAAAATGTTTTCAGACACGTGTGAAAAACGTTTGCGACACGTGTCAAAAAGATTCTTGACACGTGTCGCAAAACATAATATAGCCAGTTTTGGGTCAGTTTACCACCTTGAAGCGGACGCGGAAGCTGTGTGTCAGCTGGTCCCAATTGGTGCCAAGCATCACGAAGCGTCCTATCTGCGATGTGGAGCGCACATGTTTTCCTATGCACGGGCAAACGTCGTAGTCGCCGATGCGCACCAGTCTGATGGTGTCGCTGGCGTCGTCGGGCAGGTTGTCGATGCTCACCCCTTCGGGCAGGTGGTCGCGGTCGACATACTCGTATGTCACTGGCAGATCCTCGTCGATTAGTTCGTTCATGCGCCGCTCTATCTCCTTCTCCTCCTGTCGGGTGGGCTTGTGGTCGACGATGAAGCTCATCTTGCTCTTCTTGCGCTCGATGTGTGCGTTGGTGGAGCGTTTGCACCCGAACATGCGGATCATGGTCTGGTTGAGCAGGTGCTCGGCCGTGTGGGCTGGTGGGAACTCCTCCTTGTTGTGGAAGTTGAGCAGTTGTTCGTTTTCTTTCATCTGGTAGACTATTTTGTAGATTCTTCCTCCGTAGGCGGGCACAGTCATCTTTATGGCGGCGTCCTTCTGCAGGCTGACAGTGGCTGTTTTGCCGCTGAGCAGGTCGGTGGCAGTTTGATCCTTGCACTCGTCCATGCCAAGGTAGTCGAAGGCGTGGGCGGGAACTACAACTGAAGTCTGGATGTCGGCTCCACTGAAGTTGACCACCACAAGCAGCACCTCGTTGTCGGCCTTGCGCAGAAACGCATATTCCGACTTGGTGGAGAATTGGCCTGACTCGGGGTTGACATACATTAGGTCGAACGTCTTTCCCTCGCCCACAGTCTTCTCCCGGCGGGCTATATTTAATATTGTGGTGTAAGCCTTTTCAATTTGGCGGCGGCTTACAGGCAGGTCGGCAGTGCGGTAGTAGGCTTGGCCGATTGACTCTATCGCCCAGTAGTCGAATATGGTGGTGCGCCCGTCGACTCCGCTGAAGCCCTCCGCGTCCATGCCCTCCTCGCCCAGCTCCTGTCCGGCGTAGATCATCACGGGGTTGGGATAGAGCAAGCTGCTCACAATCAGTGCAGGTATGGCCTTGCGTCCGTCGCCGCAGAAGAAGCGCGAAGCCACTCGCTGCTCGTCGTGGTTCTCAAGGAAGTAGAGCATGTGGTTCTCTATTCCGCCCGTCTGCTGCCACTGGTAGGTGATGCTCGATGCCGGACGGTATCCACTGACCACGCCACGCAGGCAGTCGTACATGCCCACCTTGTCGTAGAGGTAGTCGAACCCCGCCTCTATGAATGAGCGGTACTGCCCCGAGTCGTAGACCTCGCCGATGAACATCAGCTTGGGGTAGCGCGCCTTGACGATGGCTATGGCGTAGGCCCAGAACTCGTGGGGCACCATTTCGGCCATGTCGCAGCGGAAGCCGTCAACGCCTTTGGAAGCCCAGAAGAGCAGTATGTCGGTCATCTTCTTCCACGTGTCTGGCGTTGGAGTGTAGTGGTAGCTGCGGCCTCCGGCGTCGCAATAGTCAACGCCGTAGTTCAGCTTCACCGTCTCGTACCAGTCGTTGGTGGTGGGCGAGTTGTCGAAGCGGTCGTTGCCCGTGCACTTGGCGGGGAACTCGTGGTAAGGCTCGTCGAGCGACAGGCGGTAGGGCACCATCACCCCATTGAGGTTCAGCTCCTGGTTGGGGCAATAGTAGAAGTTGTTGTTGATGTCGAAGTGCTTTGTGGTGTCGTCGCCGTCGCCGAAGTCGGCCACGCCGTCGGGTTTGGCCACGCTCTTGTACTGGCGTGCCAGGTGGTTGGGCACGAAGTCCATTATCACACCCAGTCCTTGCTTGTGGGTGCGCGCCACGAGGCTTTGGAACTCCTGCATCCGCGTGAGCGGGTCGACGGCCAAGTCGGGGTCAACGTCGTAGTAGTCGGCGATGGCGTATGGCGACCCGGCCAGTCCCTTCACCACGCGCGTGTTCTGCCGTGGCACTCCGTAGGCGGTGTAGTCGGTCGACGTGGCATGGCGTATGATGCCCGTGTACCAGACATGGGTTATGCCGAGGCGCTTTATCTTGCGAAGCACCTCGGCATTGATGTCGGCCATTTTTCCACATCCGTTGTCCTCAATCGTTCCCCATTGCTTTCGCGTCAGGTTGCGGTTGCCGAACAAGCGGGTCAGCATCTGGTAGATAACGATCTTCCTACTCGATGCCATGGGCGTTTACGTTGCGGTCGATGCGCCCGATCATGCCACGCAGAGCCCGTCCTGGGCCGCACTCTATGAATTCGTCGGCTCCGTCGGCTATCATGTTCTGCACGCTCTTGGTCCAGCGCACACTCGACGTGAGCTGTGCTTTCAGGTTGGCCTTTATCTCGGCAGGATTGGTGTGTGGCAGCGCGTCGACATTCTGATAGATGGGGCAAACAGGCTCTTTGAACTCGGTGGCCTCGATGGCGTGCTCCAGCTCGTCCTTGGCGGGCTGCATCAGCGGCGAGTGGAACGCTCCACCCACGTTCAGGGGCAGAGCCCTCTTGGCTCCGGCCTCCTTCAACTTGGCGCAAGCCTCGTTGATGCCCTCAACAGAGCCAGAAATCACCAGCTGGCCAGGGCAGTTGTAGTTGGCGGGAATAACGACGTTGCCACCCTTGGTAACCTCGGCGCAGACCTCTTCTATCTTCTCGTCGGGCAGACCAATTATTGCGGCCATGGTGCCGGGGTTCTGCTCGCAAGCCTTCTGCATGGCGTTGGCGCGGGCGGCCACAAGGCGCAGGGCGTCGCCGAAGCTGAGGGCACCGGTGGCGGCAAGGGCTGAGAACTCGCCAAGCGAGTGGCCTGCGGCCATGGCTGGCTTGAAGTCGTCGCCAAGGCAGAGAGCCGAAATCACGCTGTGGAGGAACACCGCGGGCTGCGTAACGTTGGTCTGGCGCAGCTGCTCGTCGGTTCCGGCGAACATTATGTCGGTTATCTTGAAGCCCAGCACCTCGTCGGCCTGGTCGAAAAGTTTCTTGGCAAGGCTGTTATTTTCGTAAAGGTCCTTTCCCATGCACACAAATTGTGAGCCCTGTCCGGGGAATACAAATGCTTTCATTGTTGTGATGAATATTATTGTTGATTTGTTCTACTATAGTTTTGTCGCAAACTGATGCAACCGTATTAAAGCATAAGAATCCCATTCTTCGCATGGAAGAGTGGGATTCTTGATATTGCGTATTACTAAGAAGTCGTAAAAATAACTTTCCTCTAAGCAGACATTTAAGCCTCGGCGGGAGCCTCTTCCGTTGCCTCCTCAGCCACAGGAGCCTCTGGCTCTGCTGCTGGTGCCTCGGTGGGAGTCTCAGCGGGCTCCTCGGGCTTCGGCTCTGGCTTGTTCTCGGCCACGACCTTGACGGGTATCTTCACCTCAACGTCGCGGTGGAAGTGTACGGTGGCCTCGCCATCGCCCACATGCTTGATGTCGTGCATGGTGATGATCTTGCGGTCGATGTCGATGCCCTTCTTCTTGAGCTCCTCAGCCACAGTTGCGGCGTTGACCGAGCCGTAGAGCTGCCCGGTGGCGCTCACCTTGGCCTCCACCTCGATGGCGATGTCCTTCAGAGCCTCGGCGCGCTTCTCGGCGGCGGCCTTGAGGGCTGCCAGCTTCTTGGCCTGCTGCTTCAGGTTCTCGGCCAGTTGCTTGCGGGCCGACGCGCTTGCTATCACGCCCTTGCCCGAAGGGATGAGGTAGTTGCGGCCATATCCGTCCTTGACGGTTACAATGTCGTTCTTGTAACCCAGTCCTATGATGTCTTCTTTCAGTATGATTTCCATTCTGTTTCCTCCTTCTCTTTATTTCATCAAATCGGTTACGTATGGAAGCAGAGCTATCTGGCGGGCGCGCTTGATGGCGGTGGCCACGCGGCGCTGATACTTCAGCGAGGTGCCGGTGATGCGGCGGGGAAGAATCTTGCCCTGCTCGTTGAGGAACTTCTTGAGGAACTCAGGGTCCTTATAGTCGATGTACTTGATGCCGCTCTTCTTGAACCGGCAATACTTCTTCTTCCTCGTGTCGATGGAAGGAGCGGTGAGATAACGGATTTCTGATTTCTGGTCTGCCATGGTTAAGCCTCCTCTTTTTTAGTGGCCAGCTTGTTGCGGCGCTTCTCGGCGTATGCCACAGCGTACTTGTCAAGCTTGACGGTTATGAAACGGATTACTTTCTCGTCGCGGCGGAAGCCTGTCTCGAGAGTTTTTACGATAGTTGGCTCTGCCTTGAACTCAAACAGGCAGTAGAAGCCGCTCGACTTCTTCTGGATGTTGTAGGCCAACTTCTTCATGCCCCAGGTCTCCTCGTTCACTATCTCCGCGCCGTTTTTGGTAAGCAGATCTTTGAACTTAGCGACCGTTTCCTTCATCTGTTCATCAGACAAAACGGGAGTCAAAATGAAAACGGTTTCGTATTGATTCATACTACTTTTGAAAATGTTATTAAATATGTTTTTGCACCGCCCGGAAGCCTATTGCCAGCCCCTTTGGCGAAATGCGGTGCAAAAGTACAACTTTTTTTTGTTGCGGCAAAATATTTTGTGTAATTTTGTGGTCAACAATGAAATTGACCAAGAAGATAAAGAACTCAGGAGCGTTGCTCGTGGCTATGGGTGTGTTGGTGCTGTGTGTGGCCTACGCTACCGGCCTCACGCGACACAACTGGATAATGGTGCTGGCCTTGGCCATCGAGGCTACTGGCTGCGTGATGTGCTATCGGGAGATGAAAGGATGATAGAATATGAACAAACAAGCGACACTTCAACATCATAAAGATACTCAACAAAGGATAAGGGTTGAGCATGCCCTGTCAGAGTATTTCAAGAACCAACCTGTGCTTAAAGCCTGGCTGTTCGGCTCGTTTGCCCGCGACGAGGAGACGCCGTTGAGCGATGTCGACATCCTTGTTGTTGTCGATCGGTCAAAGCCAGTAGGCTTAAAGTTCTTCGGAATGTGGAACGACATAGAAAAGTTGCTGGGCAGAAAAGTTGACCTTGTGGAAGAGGGCAGCCTTGCGCCATTCGCAGTTGACAGTGCTAACAGAGACAAAAAGCTGATATATGAGAGAACCACTTAAAGACCGCGTGCGTCTACAACATATTCAAGAAGCCATTTCCAATATTTTCATCTTTACAAAGGACAAGTCATCCCTCGACTTGAATGGGGATAAGATGATGTTCTATGCAGTGGTGAAAAATTTGGAAATAATAGGTGAAGCGGCTTATCGCCTTACAAAAGCATTCCGCAAAGAACATGACGACACTGAATGGAATGACATTGTCCGTCTTCGTAATGTCTTGGTGCACGACTATTATCAGGTCAACATTCAGACTGTTTGGGATATAATTAGCAATGATTTGAAACCATTGCAACAGAATGTATCCTATTATCTGGAAACTACTGATTGGAAGGAATGGGAGAAGAATGAGTCGGCTGTTGTTGAGTCGGCTGTTCATAAAAGTCTTATACAGACGGCGACAAGAATGAAGTCTCATGGATATAGCGTCGATGAGATTTGCAAAATCACTGGCCTTTCAAAAGGAGAAATAGAGGAGATTTAAAGTTTACAACATATAATTATTAGGTAATCTTGGTTTTTTGTTGTAACTTTGCACGCTAAAAATTGTATGATGGATAGAAACATAAACAAGTCATTCCAAGTTGTCACCGACTACGACGGCGACCTTAGCGGACTGTTCCAGATAGGCGAGGACGGCGAATACCCCGTGCTGGCCACAAGAAACGTGGTCTACTTCCCGGGGGTTATCATTCCCGTGATGATAGGGCGCAAGGAGAGCATGAGCCTCGTGAAGCGGGCTGAGAAAGCCGGCGATATGATGTTCACCATATTCACCCAGAAGAGCTCAAATATAGACAACCCAACCGAGGACGACCTCTACGACACTGGCGTTTTCGCACGGTTGGTGAAGGTGATCGACATGCCCGGCCCTGGCGGTTCCAAGACAGTGATTGTGCAGGGTCTGGCACGATGCCACCTCGACAAGCTCACGGCCACGTCGCCCTACTACAAAGCCCAAGTGCACCGCTTAGAGGAGACATTCCCCGACGAGGGCGACTACGAGTTCGCCACCGCCATCAGCGACCTTCGCCAGGCCAGCATCAACTACATCCACCTGAGCCCCGAGATACCCGACGAGGCCGATTATGGTATCAACAACACCACCAACGACATAATCCTCATCAACTATGTGGCCAGCAACCTGCCACTCTCTGTCAGCGACAAGATGAAGCTGCTTCAGCTGAGCGACGTCAAGACGCGCCTCTTCGAGTTGTTGAAGATACTGAACCGCGACATCCAGCTGCTGCGCCTGCAACAGGAGATCAGGACCAAGACCCACGAGGACCTCGACGAGCAGCAACGCGAGTACTTTCTGCAACAACAGATAAAGAACATACGCGAGGAGCTGGGCGACGGCGAGAACTCGCCCGAGAAGAAGGAGATACTCGACAAGGCCAAGACGAAGAAGTGGGGCAAGGAGGTGGAAAAGATGTTCCGCAAGGAATACGACAAACTCGACACGCTGAATTCGCAAAGCCCCGACTACAGCATACAGATTAATTACCTGCAGCAGCTGGTCAGTCTGCCGTGGAATGAGTTTACCAAGGACGACCTCGACCTGAAGCGTGCCCAGCGCATACTCGACCTCGACCACTACGGTATGGAGAAGGTGAAGGAGCGCATACTGGAGTATATAGCCGTGCTGCAGATGAGGGGCAACCTTAAGTCGCCCATACTCTGCCTCTACGGCCCTCCCGGTGTGGGCAAGACGTCGCTCGGCAAGAGCATCGCCCAGGCCATGAAGCGCAAGTATGTGCGCATGTCGCTCGGCGGACTGCACGACGAGGCTGAGATACGTGGCCACCGCCGCACCTACATCGGCGCAATGCCTGGCCGCATAATAAAGAGCATACAGAAGGCGGGCAGCTCAAACCCCGTGTTCATCCTCGACGAGATTGACAAGGTAACCCAAGCCACCATCAATGGTGACCCGGCATCGGCACTGCTTGAGGTGCTCGACCCAGAGCAGAACTACGCCTTCCACGACAACTACCTCGACGTGGACTATGACCTCTCCCACGTCATGTTCATCGCCACCGCCAACGACCTGAACACCATTCCACGCCCACTGCTCGACCGCATGGAGGTGATAGAGGTGAGCGGCTACATCACCGAGGAGAAAGCGGAGATAGCTAAACGCCACCTTGTGCCCAAGGAGCTTGTCAACACTGGGCTTGACAAGTTGAGGCCGAAACCGAGAATCAACAAGGCTGCACTGGAGAAGATAATCGAGCAGTACACCCGTGAGAGCGGCGTAAGACAGTTGGAGAAGCAGATCAACAAGATCTTCCGCAAGATGGCGTTCCAGATGGCTATGGACGGCAAACTGGAGTACACCAGCGTTACGCCCGACAAGATAAAGGACTTGCTCGGCAATCCACCATACTATCGCGACATCTATCAAGGCAACGACTACGCCGGGGTTGTGACGGGTCTGGCATGGACAAGCGTGGGCGGCGAGATACTGTTCATCGAGACCTCGCTCTCGCGTGGCAAGGCCGGCAAACTAACACTGACAGGCAATCTGGGCGACGTGATGAAGGAGAGCGCGGTGATAGCCTTGGAGTATGTGAAGGCTCACGTCGACAAGCTCGGCGTGGACTATCGCATCTTCAGCAACTGGAACATCCACATCCACGTGCCTGAGGGTGCCACGCCAAAGGATGGCCCGTCGGCAGGCATCACCATTGCCACGAGCATAGCCTCGGCTCTGACCCAGCGCAAGGTGCGCAAGAACACAGCCATGACTGGCGAGATCACCCTGCGCGGCAAGGTGCTGCCCGTTGGCGGCATCAAGGAGAAGATTCTTGCCGCCAAGCGCGCTGGCATCACCGACATCGTCATGTGCCGCGAGAACCAGAAGGACATAGAGGAGATACCCGAGAAATACCGCAAGGGCCTTAACTTCCACTATGTCGAGAACGTGCAGGATGTGTGGGACTTCGCTCTGACCGACGAGATAGTGGGCAATCCTGTCGATTTCACAATCAAGGACGACGACAAAAAGACCGAGAAATGAAGTTTGAAGTTCAGCACTCCGACCCCGCCTCTGATGCCCGCGCCGGCCTCATCACCACCGACCACGGCACTGTTGCCACGCCCATATTCATGCCCGTGGGCACCTGCGGCTCGGTCAAGGCGGTTCACTTCTCAGAGCTTCGCCAGCAGGTGGGAGCCCAAATAATCCTTGGCAACACCTACCACCTCTACCTCCGTCCCGGTCTCGAGATCCTCAGGACTGCGGGCGGGCTGCACGGCTTCACGGGGTGGGAGCGGCCCATGCTGACCGACTCTGGCGGCTTCCAGGTGTTCTCGCTCACCGGCATCCGCAAACTCACCGAGGAGGGGTGCGAGTTCCGCAGCCACATCGACGGCAGCAAGCACTTCTTCACGCCCGAGAACGTGATGGACACAGAGCGTGTGATAGGAGCCGACATAATGATGGCTCTGGACGAGTGTCCGCCGGGGCAGAGCGACTACCAGTATGCCAAGCGGAGCCTTGGCCTGACGGAGCGGTGGCTTGACCGCTGCATCAAACGCTTCAGCGAGACTGAGCCGCTCTACGGCTACAAGCAGAGCCTCTTCCCCATAGTCCAGGGTTGCACATATAAGGACTTGCGGACCGAGGCCGCCAAGTTTGTGGCTGACAAGGGCGCCGACGGCAACGCCATAGGCGGGTTGGCGGTGGGTGAGCCCACCGAAGTGATGTACGACATGATAGAGGTGGTCAACGCCATCCTGCCCAAGGACAAGCCGCGCTATCTGATGGGGGTTGGCACGCCGCAAAACATCCTTGAGGGCATCGAGCGTGGTGTCGATATGTTCGACTGTGTAATGCCTACACGCAATGGGCGCAATGCCATGCTCTTCAGCTACAATGGCACGATGAACATGCGCAACAAGAAGTGGGAGGCCGACTTCTCGCCCATCGACCCCGACGGCTGCGAGGTTGACCGCGTCTACACCAAGGCCTACCTCCACCACTTGTTCAAGGCTGGCGAACTGCTTGCCATGCAGATAGCAAGCATCCACAATCTGGCCTTCTATCTCAGGCTTGTGGGCGACGCGAGGGCGCACATCGTCAAAGGCGACTTTGTGGAGTGGAAACGGTCGGTAATCGGCCAATTGGGCAACAGAATTTAAAATCACGACAAACAGTGGACAAGGCAGCAATGAAACATAAACTTCTGCGTTTCGGCAGTGTGGCGTTGGCCGCGCTGCGCCGGTGCTGGTCGCTGTTGGGCCGGCTGCGCCGTCTCAGTCCACGCCACTGGATGCCACTGCTCGACTGGTACATCGTCAAGAAGTTCATCGGCACCTACATCTACTCCATCGTGCTCATCATCTCGATAGCGATAGTGTTCGACGTCAACGAGAACCTGGCCAAGTTCACGCAGTACCACGCCCCGCTCCACGCCATCGTTTTTGACTATTACGCCAACTTCATCCCCTACTACGCCAACCTGTTCAGCCCCCTCTTCGTCTTCATTGCCGTCATCTTCTTCACGTCGAAGCTGGCTGGCAACTCCGAGATCATAGCCATGCTGGCCTCGGGCATGTCGTTCAAGCGGTTGCTGCGCCCCTACATGCTGTCGTGCATCCTCATCGCCATCACCACCTACTATCTCGGTGCCTACGTCATACCCCACGGCACCATCATCCGGCAGAACTTCGAGTCGCTCTACAAGAACAACAAGAAGATTACTTCGGCCGAGAACGTGCAGTTGCAGGTGGGCAAGGGCGTTGTGGCCTACATCCAGCACTACGACAACAAGTACAAGCGGGGCTACGGGTTCTCCCTCGACCAGTTTGTCGACAAGAAGCTGGTGAGCCACATGACGGCCACCGAGATCCAGTACGACACCATCTCCGACTCGAAGTACCACTGGAAGGCCACCAACTGGAAGATACGCAAGCTGAAGGGACTGCGCGAGACCATCACCAGTGGCTCGCAGAAGGACACGCTCATCCTCATGGAGCCCACCGACCTCGTCTATTCCAAAGGCCAGCAGGAGACGTTCACCAGTCCGCAGCTGCTCGACTACATCTCGAAGCAGACCAGCCGCGGCTCGGGCAATGTGGTGCAGTATGAGGTGGAGTTCCACAAGCGCATAGCCATGTCGCTGGCCTCGTTCATCCTCGCCATCATTGGCGCATCGCTCTCCTCTCGCAAACGAAAGGGCGGCATGGGTCTCTATCTCGGCATTGGCCTCGCCCTTAGCTTCGCCTACATCATGCTGCAGACGGTGTCGTCCACGTTTGCCATCAACGCGGGCATGCCAGCCATGCTGGCGGCGTGGCTGCCCAACATCATCTTCGCGGTGATAGCCTATTTCTGCTATAGGAACGCACCCGATTAACTCTCAAACACACACACATTTTTTAATCAGTCATCAATCATGAAATTCGAACAATTAGATCTTAGCGACAACATACTCGACGCCCTCTACGACATGCACTTCGATGAGTGCACGCCGATACAGGAAAAGTGCATACCCGAGATACTGGCGGGCCACGACGTGATGGGCGTTGCGCAGACAGGCACCGGCAAGACGGCTGCCTACCTGTTGCCCATACTGAGCAAGCTCGACACGGGCAACTATCCCGATGACGCCATCAACTGCCTCGTAATGTCGCCCACACGAGAGTTGGCACAGCAAATCGACCAAGCCATGCAGGGCTTCGCCTACTACTGCGACGGTGTGAGCTCGGTGGCCGTCTACGGAGGCAACGACGGCAACCGTTACGACCAAGAGGTGAAGAGCCTCTCGCTTGGAGCCGACGTGGTGATAGCCACTCCAGGCCGCTTCATATCCCACATCAGCTTGGGCAACGTCGACCTGAGCCGGGTCAGCTTCTTCGTGCTCGACGAGGCCGACCGTATGCTCGACATGGGTTTCTCCGACGACATCCTCGCCATTGCACGCAAGCTGCCCGAGACAGTGCAGACCGTGATGTTCTCCGCCACCATGCCCGACAAGATAGAGGAGCTGGCCAAGACGCTGCTCAAAAACCCCGTCGAGGTGAAGATTGCGGTGAGCAAGCCGGCCGAGAAGATTAAACAGAGCGCATATATATGCCACGAGACGCAGAAGATCAGCATCATCAACAACATCTTCAATGCTGGCGACCTGAAACGCGTGCTCATCTTCTGCGGCAGCAAGATGAAGGTGAAGCAGGTGGCCGGAGCCTTGCAGCGCAAGCACATCAACTGTGGCGAGATGCACTCCGACCTGGAGCAGGCCGAGCGCGACGAGATGATGTACCGCTTCAAGAGTGGCAAGTACGACGTGCTCGTGGCCACCGACATTGTCTCTCGTGGCATCGACATCGACGACATCGCCATGGTGATCAACTACGACGTGCCCCACGACGCTGAGGACTACGTCCACCGCATCGGTCGCACAGCCCGAGCCGAGCGCGACGGCGTGGCCATAACATTCGTCTCTGATGCCGACATGGTCTATTTCCGCCAGATAGAAAAGTTCCTCGGCAAGGAAATCGACAAAAACCCGCTGCCAGATGGCATGGAAGGCCCCGACTACAACGCCCCGCGCCGCAGCTCAAGTGCCAAGAGCCGACGCCGCAAAGACCGCGACCAGACATCACACAAGGACCGCAAGAGCCGCTCGCGCCGCAATGCCAACAAAGCGGCGGCGACACAGGAGCCGGAACAAAAGCAGCCGAAGCCGAAAGAGGCCAACGCCGAGGGCAACAACCAGCAGAAGCCAGAGCAGAAACAGCCTCATCGTAGACCACAGAAAGACAAGGCCAACAACCAGCAAGATGGTCAGAAACAGGAGAAAAGGCAGAAGCAAGCCGCCAACGGCAACCGCCAGCCCAACAATAACCGCCAGAAGCAACAGCCAGACCAGCAACAACGGCAAGAGGGCAAACCCAACAACCACCGTCGTCACCGTGGCGGCAAAGGCGGCAAGAACCAGCCCCAGCGCGGCGGCAACGAGCAGCGCACCACAAAGTACAACATAGCCGCCCCGAAGCAACAGCCGCAGAAGCAAGGACTCGTGAAGCGAATCATCCACAAGCTGTTCGGCTGAGACGATAGCCATAGCCATTACATTCATTCGTCAGGAATACGTGATGCTGTGTGCGTGTGGGTGAAGTGGCAATTCTTGCAGAATGGTGGCATCAAGGATGATAGGGCAAGGACACAATACTGAGTGTATGGGAGATAGGAAGATGTATCAAAATGAGGCCGGAGGCCTCACAGCAAGTTAACCCCCACTCATGCCCGCAGGGCTGAGTGGGGGTATAGCCTAACCTGGATTATTCATAGAGTTTTAACGTTATGTACATCAATTGCAGGGGCCGTGCCTTGTGCCGGCCCACATTAATGTTCGACATCTTTTAAAAAGTTATGACATTGTTTGTGGGCCGGCACAAGGCACGGCCCCTGCAATTGACAGGTATAACTATCACGGTCTATGAATAATGCAAGCTAAAGTGAAACATCGCCCCTGCTCGGGTCGGTTGTGTTAGATGTGCTGTACACCCCGCCTCACTTTGCATTCGCAAAGATGAGACGGGGTTAATTTGCGGTGGCCTCCAGCCTCATTTTGATGCACCCCACCAAATCAGCCTTGAGTTGTTCAATTTCTTGTTCGTTCTTTTCCTTGTCCTTTATATTGATTTCCCATTCATTGTTTCTTTAACTCAAAATGCCCCCTGCTTCACAGCAGAGGGCACTTAATCTCAATAGGTATTAGCCTCTTTTAAGGTAAAAAGATTGTATTCAGGATAACTATTGCAAAGATAAGGCAAATTTCGGTTACCGCCAAATTTATTTCGAAGTTTTTTGCTTTTTGGCGGTTTCCTTGCCTCTTTTTTGCTCCAAAAGACCCTGCAACCGTACTATTTCGTCGCGATATTGGGCTGCTTGCAGAAATTCGAGGTTCTTGGCGGCCTGTTTCATCAGCAGCGTGGTGTTGCTGATGCTGCGCTCCAGCTGCTCGGCTGTCATGGTCTTCACTATCGGGTCGGCGGCCACTTGCATTGTCTCCTCCGGCTCGGCGTAGGCCTGCGGCTTGTTGCCAGCCTTGGTGGTGTCGTTCTTGCCTGTAGGCAGCACGTCCTTTATCTCCCTGACTATCTGTCGTGGGGTGATGTGATGCTCCTCGTTATACTTCAACTGCTTCATGCGGCGGCGGGCGGTCTCGTCGATGGTCTTCTGCATCGATTCTGTTATGATGTCGGCATACATTATCACCTTGCCGTTAAGGCTGCGGGCGGCGCGTCCGGCTGTCTGCGTCAGACTGCGGTGGGAGCGCAGAAAACCCTCCTTGTCGGCGTCGAGAATGGCCACAAGCGAAACCTCTGGCAGGTCGAGACCCTCGCGCAGCAGGTTGACACCGACGAGCACGTCGTAGACGCCGGCCCTGAGGTCGTTGATTATCTTCACGCGGTCCAGGTTGGCTACGTCGCTGTGGATGTAGGCCGTCTTCACGCCGTGGTTGAGCAGATACTCTGTCAGCTCCTCGGCCATGCGCTTGGTCAGTGTGGTTACGAGCACGCGCTCGTTCCGCTCGCTGCGCTGCTCTATCTCATTCATCAAGTCGTCAATCTGGTTCTCCGTCGGGCGCACGTCAATCTCAGGGTCGAGCAACCCGGTGGGTCTGATCAGCTGCTCCACCACCACGCCGCCAGCCTGTTCGAGCTCGTAGTCGGCGGGCGTGGCACTGACGTAGATGACTTGGTTGGTGAGCTTCTGAAACTCGTCGAACTTGAGCGGACGGTTGTCGAAGGCCGCGGGCAAGCGGAAGCCATACTCCACGAGGTTGGTCTTGCGGGCGCGGTCGCCACCATACATGGCTGAGATTTGCGGCACGCTGACGTGGCTCTCGTCAATCACCATCAGGTAGTCCTTGGGGAAGAAGTCGAGCAGACAGTAGGGTCGCTCGCCCGCCTTGCGCCCGTCGAAGTAGCGCGAGTAGTTCTCAATGCCAGAGCAGTGGCCCAGTTCCTTGATCATCTCCATGTCGTATTCCACGCGCTCCTTCAGCCGCTGGGCTTTCAGCTGCTCGCCCATCTCGTTGAAGTGGTCCACCTGTATTGTCAGGTCGTCCTGTATCTGGCGAATGGCCAGGTCGGTCTGCTCCTTGGTGGTGATGAACAGGTTTGCGGGGTATATCTCGTAGTAGTCGAAAGAGCTGAGGCGGTGGAAGTCGACGGCGTCCACCTCCTCGATGGAGTCGATTTCGTCGTCCCACCATGTAACCCTGAGCACGTTGTCGCTATAGGCCAGGAAGATGTCGACGGTGTCGCCCTTCACACGGAAGTTGCCCCGCTCGAGCGATATGTCGTTGCGCACGTAGAGCGA
Source organism: uncultured Prevotella sp. (assembly GCA_964602785.1). GTDB lineage: Bacteria > Bacteroidota > Bacteroidia > Bacteroidales > Bacteroidaceae > Prevotella. The sequence continues at coordinate 29,878 of CAZRSL010000009.1, read as the reverse complement.
GTTGACGAGCTTGCGAAGAAACTCGTTGCGGTCCACCTTGTCGTCCCTTTTGAGCCTTATCACGCTCTGGCGCATGGCCACGGGGCCGCCCATGCCGTAGATGCACGACACCGACGACACCACTATCACGTCGCGCCGGCCACTCAGCAACGCCGACACGGCACGCAGACGGAGCCGGTCGATCTCGTCGTTGATGGCAAGGTCTTTCTCAATGTAGGTGTCGGTCACGGGCAGGTAGGCCTCGGGTTGGTAGTAGTCGTAATACGACACGTAGTATTCCACGGCATTGTTGGGGAAAAAGCCCTTCATCTCCTCATAGAGCTGGGCCGCGAGGGTCTTGTTGTGGGACAGTATCAGCGTTGGCCGCTCCACATTCTGGATAACGTTGGCCACGGTGAACGTTTTGCCGGAGCCTGTAACGCCGAGCAGCACCTGTGCCTTGTCGCCGCGCTCCACGCCGTCGGTGAGTTCCTTTATAGCCTCGGGCTGGTCGCCTGTGGGTTTGTATTTCGATGTCAGTTGAAAGTTCATAACCTGCAAATTTACTAACTTATTGCATATCCTGCAAATATTAAGCCAAAATGATTATCAGCCTGTTCGGGCAAAGTCATTTTTGATTGCAAATTTTCTTGACATTTTTTGAGGCAGTACAATCACTCTATTAGTTCCGCTAAAAAACAGCACTGATATTTTGCGCGATATAATGTCATTTTGCTGACACTTTGCAAACTTTTTAAGCAGTTTTGCTAACCACTTTGTTGAGATTTCAGAAAAATCGCCTTGATTTCCGAAAGAGCCTCTTTCGGACTCTGAAAGTGCCTCTTTTGGCTTCTGAAAGAGCCTCTTTCAGGATGCGAAAGAGGCTCTGACGCACTGCGAAAGTGGCTCTTTCGGAATGCGAAACAAATGCTTTGAAAAATCAGGACAAAAGCTTTATAACCGTAGGGCAATGCAGCTATTCCACGTTGACCAGCACATCGGCCACAAGCGGCAGATGGTCGCTGAAGCCTTGGGCGTTGCCATAGCCGGTGCGTTGTGGCTTCTTTCCGCCGTAGGTTTTGTCGTCCTCAAGCAGAAAACTGAAGTCGGCTATCGAACAATGGCGCACCATCGCTGCCAACGTGGGCGACATCAGTATATGGTCGAGGCTGCCCCACTCGCCACGGAACTTATAGGTGGCCTTGCCGCCGTTGGTCCCTTTGGCTTCGGCTGATATATCAATCATGCCGCAACGCAAAAGTGGAGCTAAGGTCTTGCCGCCAGTGTAGTCGTTGAAGTCGCCCATCACCACTATGCGGGCATTGGGCTTGGCCACGAGGATGGAGTCTACCGTCTGCCCCACCCTTTCAGCCACCATTGTGCGGTAGGGTTGCGTCTGTCTTGCGCCACCCGAGCGGCTTGGAGCGTGGAGCACGAAGACGTGAAGCGTGTCGATGCCAACGGCGCAGGTGGCATGGAGTATGTCGCGTGTGGGGTGGATGCCCTCGGGTGGATTGACGCGAATGCTCCGCCATTCCAACAGCTCCACGATTTGCGGATTGTAGAGCAGGGCCACATCGATGCCGCGAGGGTCGGGCGAATCGGTCATCACATATTTGTAGCGGCTGTAGCGCAGCATCGACATCCGCGTCAGCCCAGCCATCACCGTGTCGTTTTCCACCTCGCACAGTGCCACCAAGTCGGGTGGACGGCGTGTGGTGGTGTCGGAGCAGGCCACTATCTCCTTGGCTATATTGTTCAGTTTGCGGTAGTAGCGGCCAAAAGTCCAGCGGCGGTCGCCGTCGGGCAGATATTCGTAGTCGTTTTTCAGCGAGTCATGGCGGCAGTCGAACAGGTTTTCACAGTTCAACTCCATAATCCTTATCGGATAGCGGAGTTGTGCCATGGCCGGCAAGGAGCCGAGCAGAACAAGCAACAGCCACAGGCTACGCCTCATCAGCCCCGCCATCTTCCCTCACGTTGCGACGTATCTTCTCCAAATAGGCTTTCATGCCTTGCGAGTCCTTGTGGTCGATGATGTCGAGCAGCTGCTTCAGCTCATCCCTTATCTGCGCCACTTGGTCGTGGGTGTAAGGGTTGAAGAGCACCTCCTGCAGCAGGTAGTCGTCCTCGCTGAGCACACCCTTGGCTATGCGCATGTGCCGCTTGAACGTGGTGCCGGGGGCGTTCTGGTGCTTCATCACGGCGGCGAAGACAAACGTGCTGACGAAGGGGATGCTCAGCGAGTAGGCCACGGTGCGGTCGTGCTCCTCGAATGTGTAGTCGTAGATGCTGAGTCCCAGGCTGTTGTAGAGCCGTCGGAAGAAAGCCTTTCCGCCCTCGTCGCCCTCCTTTATTATTATGGCGTTCTCCTCTGAGAGCTGGTTGAGGTTGGCAAATGTGGGGCCAAACATCGGGTGGGTGCTCACGTAGGGGTGGCCCGACTGCTCATACCACTCACGCAACCCAGTCTTAACCGAGCTGATGTCGCTTATAACGCAGTTCTTAGGCAGGAATGGCAGCACCTCCTCAAAGGCAGGGATGGTGTATTTCACGGTTACGGCGTTTATCAGCAGGTCGGGCTGGAAGTCCAGTATCTCGCCCAGCGTGGTGAAACGGCGGCAGTTGTAGGTGAAGCGCAGCTTCTTCGGGTCTTTCTCGAACGCCGCCACCTCGTGGTCGAAGCTGAGCAGGTCGATGAAGAAGCTGCCCATCTTGCCCGCTCCAAGTATCAATATCTTCATCGGTTCACTATCTCAAGTTGTTGACGTACGCTCTCCTGGTGTATCTCCTCAAAGATGCGGGCCACCGACTGCGGACTGAGCCCGATCAAGCTGCCCTGTGCGCCTCGTTTCTCCAGTATCTCGTTGTAGCGGGTGGCCTGCAGCACTGTCATGTTATGCTCTTTCTTGTAGGTGCCAATCTCGCGGCAGACGCGCATGCGCTTGGCCAGCAAATCCATCAGTTGGTTGTCGATTTCGTCAATCTGCGAGCGCAACTGGCGTATGCCCTCGGTGGTAGTGTGCTCGTCGCGCACCACGAGCAGCGACAGTATGTAGTCGAGCACGTCGGGCGTAACCTGCTGCTTGGCGTCGCTCCACGCGTTGTCGGGGTCGCAGTGGCTCTCCACGATGAGGCCGTCGAAACCAAGGTCCATGGCTTGCTGGCAGAGAGGCGCTATCAGGTCGCGCCGCCCGCCGATGTGCGACGGGTCGCATATTATGGGCAGGTTGGGGATGCGGCGGTGCAGCTCGATGGGTATCTGCCAACTGGGCAGGTTGCGGTATATCTTCTTGTCGACGCTTGAGAAGCCGCGGTGGATGGCGGCGATGCGCTTCACGCCAGCTTGGTTGATGCGCTCCATGGCACCTATCCACAGCTCAAGGTCTGGATTGACGGGGTTCTTGACGAAAACGGGTATGTCGACACCACGCAGCGAGTCGGCCAAGTCTTGCATGGCAAACGGGTTGGCCGACGTGCGGGCCCCTATCCACAGCATGTCGATGCCATACTTCAGGCACAGCTCCACGTGCTCTGGCTTGGCCACCTCGGTGGCCACGAGCATGCCCGTCTCCTCTTTCACCTCCTTGAGCCAAGGCAGAGCCTTCTCGCCGTTGCCCTCGAAGCCTCCGGGTTTGGTGCGGGGCTTCCACGCCCCGGCTCTGAAGTTGTGGCAGCCCTTATGAGCCAGTTGGCGGGCGGTGGTGAGCACTTGCTCCTCGGTTTCTGCCGAGCATGGCCCGGCTATCACAAATGGCCGCTCATTGTCGCTGGGAAGTCCCAACGGTAGCAAATCGAGTTCCTTTTCCATATTATATAATGTGTTTAAATGTCGATTGATGATATTCTTTCGAGAGCCTCACTAATCTTGTCGTCCTTGGCGCAGAGGCTGATGCGCACATAGCGGCGGCCGTTGTCGCCGAAGATGAAGCCGGGGGTGATGAACACGCGGGCCTCGTGGAGCACACGCTCGGTCAGCTCTCCCACGTCGGCGTAGCTGTCGGGTATCTTGCCCCAGAGGAACATGCCCACCTGATGGGGGTCGTAGGTGCAGTGGAGCGCGTCCATTATCTGCCCGGCCAGTTGGCGGCGGCGGGCGTATGTGGCGTAGTTGAACTCCTCGTGCCACTCGGGGGTGTTGGTGTTGTAGGCTTCGGCTGCGGCGAGCTGCACGGCCTTGAACGTGCCGTTGTCGATGTTCGACTTTATCTTCAGAATCCAACTGACGAATGTCTTGTTGGTGGCGAGCATGGCCACACGCCAGCCGGGCATGTTGTGGCTCTTCGACATCGAGTTCATCTCGATGCAGCAGTCCATGGCTCCTGGCACCTGCAACAAGCTTTGCGGATGGTGGTTGAGGATGAGCGAATAGGGATTGTCGTTTACCACCACTATGTTGTGGCGGCGGGCGAAGTCGACGAGACGGACAAAGGTGTCGTGCTTGGCGTCGCCACCAGTGGGCATGTTGGGATAGTTGACCCAGAGCAGCTTCACTCCGCTCAGGTCCATGCTCTCCAGTTGGTCGAAGTCGGGCTGCCATTCGTTGCTTTCCAAGAGGTTGTACTTCACCACCTGTGCGCCAAGTATCTTGCTCAGAGCTGTGTAGGTGGGATAGCCGGGGTCGGGCACGAGCACCTTGTCGCCTGGATTGACAAAGGCCAGGGTGATGTGGAGTATGCCCTCCTTTGAGCCTATCAGCGGCTGTATCTCGGTTTGCCAGTCGAGGCTGACGCCGTAGGTGCGCTTGTAGAACCCCGCCATGGCCTGCCGCAGCTCTGGCAGGCCCACTGTGGGTTGGTAGCCGTGGGCGTCGGGTTGAGAGGCCACTTCGCACAGTTTCTTGATTGTCTGCTCCGATGGTGGCATGTCGGGACTGCCGATGGCCAGCGATATTATGTCCTGCCCCTCCTGGTTCAGTCGGGCTATCTCTTTCAGTTTGCGCGAGAAGTAGTATTCTTGCACTTCGTCCACTCTATGGGCGGGTCGTATGTCGGTTTGTTCCATATACTGTGGTGTTTTCATGCTTTAATGTATTCTCCGAGCACGCGTATGTCCTTCACCAACGGCGTGATGGCGCTGATCGACTGGCGGTAGCGAGTCTGGCTGCTGTAGGTTACGTCGACGTAGAACATGTATTCCCACTCGCGGCCGATGATGGGCAGCGACTGTATCTTGGTCAGGTTGACGTCGTAGAAAGTGAGGATGGTGAGAATCTTGCTGAGCGAGCCCTCCTCATCGGGCAGAGTGAACACCAGGCTGGCCTTGTTCACCTCTTTGGGGTCGCGCAGTTGGTCGGCCAGGTTGGGCTTCACCACCACGAGGAAGCGGGTGAAGTTGTGCTTGTTGTCCTCTATGCCGTTCTCTAATACTTTCAGCCCGTACTGGCGAGCCGCGTCGGCGTGGCATATAGCAGCCCAACCGTGGCAGTTGCCCTCGGCTATCATCTGGGCCGAGCCGGCGGTGTCGTCGGCCTCAACGGGTTTCAGGCGGCTGGCCTTGGCGGCAAGGTATTGGCGGCACTGCATAAGGGCTACTGGATGGGAGTGCACCTCGGTCAAGGTGTTCCAGTCGTCATCGGGCAAGCAACATATAGAGTGCTCTATGTGCAGCTTGTACTCGCCCACAATCGTGGTGCCCGACCCGCGCAGCAACTCGTAGTTGTGGAGCAGACTGCCCGCGATGGTGTTCTCAATGGCTACCAGCCCTATCACCGTAGGGTCGGCCTCGATGCTCTGAAACACCTGCTCAAAGGTGTTGCAACACGTCAGCTCCATAGGTTCGCCCTTGAAGTAGTTGTGGGCCGCGATGTCGTGGAAGCTGCCCTCTATGCCTTGTATTGCTATCTTCTTCATAATAAAAATCCCGCTTCACACTGTCGTGTGAGCGGGATATATGCTTTATTTCTGTTCTGATTATACTTTCCTTTTAAGTTGAAATCACACGCAACTTCCCGCTCTACAATCGCTTGTAAAGTAATACCAAAAGTAAAAGTAAGCGAAACTTGCGTTGTTCATAACTTTTCGTTCATTTATGGTGCAAAAGTATAACTTTTATTTCTTCCTGCCAAACAAAATGAAAATTATTTTCGTGTCAGGCTGTTTTTTGGCTCGTTTGGCTGAGGTTAAAGCCTATTTGTCCCTGAGCGCATGGTCAGCTCCCACGTCGATGCCTGGGATATTTTCTTTCCTGTTCAATGCTCCTCCTCGTATTCAGTGAGCAAGTAGTATATCAGGGAGGTGTCAGGCTTCTTATGACGCTTCTTTGTGGCGAACTTCTTTGCATAGTCGGCCATGCTCTTGCACGAGTGGCCTGGATATTCGCCGACGGCATTGGTAATGTCGAGGTAATAGCCGTCATCTGGGAAAGTGCGCCCCACCTTGTTGAGTGTTATCTTGTGGCGCCACGTTTCCTTATTGTGCTTTGTCTCAAGCCAGATGGTGTCGCCTTTCTTCTTGCAGTAGTCGATGAGGGCCTCGTCGTTGAGTACGTTCAGTTCGTTGCCGGCGTTGTCGGTGATTCGGTATGGTGGTACAATCTTTCTGATGTCGTTCTTGGCGGTGAAGGCCACAAACAAAACCTCGACGAGGTTGGTCATGTATATGTTCGACGGCACGCGCAGTGTCCTCGACACTTCCTCTGGTGCTCCTTGCAGCTCGACTGTGACGTAAAACGGCTTATCTACTTTGTCGCCATCGGTCATGGGCTTATAGTATTCATCGCCATCGTTGCCCAGTTCTTCGCCATATAGCTCTGCCAGCGCGTCCAGCAGCGAGTCGTAGCGGTTTTCCTTCTCCTGCTTGTCGTGCCGTTTGCTCTCCTCATGCATATAGTCGTCGAGAGAGCTGTAGTCGTATTTGTAAGGAATGGATTTGTCGTCCATCGTCTTCTTCACGTCTTCGAAGTCGTCGAAGTACATTGGTGGCAACTCTATGCCGGAGTTGTAAATCTTCTTCAGCAGTGGCAGTGTCTCGCTGATGTGGGCTGTGGCCAGGCTGTTGGCGTATTCTGGTATGTTGGCCGACGACGCGCCTTGAAGGCAGATGTTGTAGCATCTGTTGAGGTATGTGGCCAGTGTGCTCACGGCTTTCAGCCTAAGTTCCGGCCTGTTGAGAGCTGTCATGACGATGGCGTCGAAAGCTATGCGCTTCACCATGGGATAGCGGCCTCCCTCGTTGAGGAAGTCGAGCAGCACTGGTATCTGCTGCCATCCGAGCTGATAGAGCACGGCGGCCATATAGTCGGCGTCGGCACTGAGGAATTGTTCATAGAAGTAGCCGTCCTGTCTGAGAGCCTCAAGGGCGATGTCAAGGTCGGAGGGCAGCTTGGGGTTCTCGCGGTGCAGTTTCTCTAACATCCACATCGGACCGTAGAACTTCCATACGTTCTCGTGGCGTTCTGGGTCGAAGTCGGCATAGAGGCGGTAGAGATAGTCGCGCAGGTCGTTGCGCTGCTGCTCGGGCGACAAGTTCTTGGCGTCGTTGGCCACAAACTCGCACAGTTCGCGTGGGTTGTCGTCGTCTTGGGCGTTCCAGAATGGCCCTGGCCAAGAGATGACACGCTTGTCGCCCACTATGAGGCTCTCGTAGTCGGGCTTCTTGTAGTCGTAGAACATGTCGTTTATCTTCTTGACGATGTCGATTTTGCCTGTGGCTATTTGGTCGAAGAGTCGCCTCTCCTCTGGTGTCATAGCTTCTAACTGGTCGGCCAGTTGGCCCAATGCGCCGAGGAAATCCTCAAAGTTGTCGCCGTTGTCGTTTTTTTTCTTGCTCATGGTAGTATTGTTTCCGCTTGCAAATATCGCATTATTTTCTGGAATGTGCAAGCCTTGGTCGAACTAATTGCCTGTCAATTCACTCGGCGTGATATTCTATCAGCCCCCCGATTGGGCTCTTTGCCACCTTTCCTATCTGGTAGTCCTCAGCGGCACAGGCCTCTTCAAGTTCGGAGCGGAAATGCCACGCTACGCCGCCCACGGCGTTCAGCGTCCGACAGTTGTAGGGTGAAAGGTTGCACACGATGAAATCGCGGAAATTGTCGACCACCAACTGGCGTAGGGTCTGGCTCTCATTCTTGTGGGCACCTACGAAACGGCTCAGACTACCCAAGAAGCGGTTGGCGTTGGGCTTGCGATACACATTATTTATAATAGAGTCATAGTCGAGATGTGTCTCCCGTTCAAACAGATGGAGCAGGTCGTCGCCCAGCCTGCCCTTGTAGAGCGCGTTGAGCAGCTTCTTCCCCATTGCTGCTCCGCTGCCCTCGTCGCCAAGGACATAGCCGAGTGGCGGCACGTTGGCTGTGATCTGCTCTCCATCGTAGTAGCAGCTGTTGCTGCCCGTGCCCAGTATGCACACCATTCCCGACTGATTGCCGAGGAGCGAGCGGGCCGCCCCGAGCATGTCGGAAAACACGTTGACGCTGCCCACATTGCCGTCGAACGCCATTCTGATGGCTCGTTCCATGCCCTCGGCACCCATCTCGGCGCATCCGGCTCCATAAAAATACACCTCGTCAGCTTTATGGGCCTCACGTGCCACTTCGGCTATTGTTGTTGCCATCTGCTCAACGCTTTGATGGACAGGGTTCATGCCCACAGTGCTCACCATCTGCACGCCGTCGGTGTCCACAAGAGCCCAGTCGGCCTTTGTGCTTCCACAATCTGCTATTATTTTCATCGTTTTTTGTGCTATTGAACAGCAAAAGTAGTAAAAAATCCTAAAGCTACCACAAAAGCCACCAATATTTATTAATTTTGCAAGTTGAAAACAGCAGATAAATGAAAAAACACCTCATACTGATAGTCTTGTCGCTGCTCTGTGCCATCAACGCCGGCGCAGTGCTCAAGGAGTCGAACCTCGACCAATCGCTGGCCGTGCTGAAGCACGAGCTCATCACCTACCACCGCGAGCAGAGCGACATAATGCTCAACTCGAAGCTCATAGGCGACAAGGCCCGCTCCGAGATAATGGATATAATGGAGCGGTCGTCGCAGAACTCGCTCATGCTCTATTCGCAGAAGACCGACTACGTGTTCGACTTGACCTACGCCTGCAACGAGGCCACACGCCAGTATCAGGAGTTCAAGACTAAGATGGGGCCGTTTGTCGACCTCGTCAACCGCAGCAACTCCGACATTCAGCGCTACGACTCTCTCATCGACGTGCTCTCCACCATGCCCGTGATGATGCTGAGCGACCGCGCAAAGACCGACCGCAACGTGTGCCTGACGCTGGCCGTCAACATACGCCGTATGCTCACCGACAACAATGCGTCGCTGCAGGAGTACATCCAGTTCTACCACTTCGCCGAGCAGAGGTTGAAAGGCATGAACGACTATGCGCAGAAGAGGTACCACGACATACAGACCAACATCTTCCTCAACGGCGGATCCAACTATTTCGACGTGCTGTCGCAGATGAAATGGAAGCTGCTCAACACGCGCATGGCCCTCGTGGAGAAGTACACGCCCGACATGATGGTGAAGTCGCAATGGGACGTGCGCTGGATCATCTTCCTCTTCAGCGCCCTCGCCCTCTATTCGCTTCTGGCCCTGCTCATCAACATGGTGAGCATACGCGTGGTGCTGACGAGGCTGATGCGCCGCGGCATGTTCAAGAACCAGCAGGAGGGCTTCATGGCCAAGCGCACGTGCATCATTCTGGCCGCCTCGGTGGTTACACTGGGTCTGATACTGTGCATAGTGCGTGTGGCCATACCGAGCAACTTCATCCAGATGGCCAGCAAGTTGCTCATAGAGTTCTCGTGGCTGTTGGCTGTGATATTCATCTCGTTGCTTCTTCGCGTCAGCGGGTCGCAGATAAGCAGCGCGTTCCGCATCTACGCCCCCATCATCGTGGTGGGCTTCGTGGTCATCTCGTTCCGCATCGTGTTCATCCCGAGCGAGTTTGTCAACCTGTTCTTCCCGCCCATCCTGCTCGCCTGCGCCGTGTGGCAGTGGAGTGTGGTCAGCCGCCACCGCCGCAACGTGCCGAAGTACGACGTCTACCTGACCTACGCCTCCCAGACCGTGTTTGTGGTGTCGCTTGTGGCGGCGCTGCTGGGTTACACGCTGCTTTCGGTGCAGATACTGATATGGTGGATCATGCAGATGACGTGTCTGCTGACCATAGCCTGTCTGCACGACTGGGTGATGCATTACTACGAGAAGTGGCACATAGCCGACAGCACCATGACGCGGCAGTGGGTGTTCAAGTTTGTCTATAAGGTCATCCTGCCCTCGCTCATCGTCTGCTCGTTCATGCTGAGCATCTATTGGGCAGCCGACGTGTTCAACCTGAGCGAGATGACGTGGCAGATATTCATGACCGACTTTGTCGACAACGACTACATCAAGCTGAGCGTGCTCAACATAGCCCAAGCCATCATAGGCTGGTTTGTCTGCAAATACATCAGTCAACTGGCCCAGATGCTCATCCGCAACTGGACTAACCGCGTCGATGCCACCACAGCCGCCACCCGATCGGTGATGTTCATCAATCTGACTAAAGTATTGATATGGGGCGTGTGGCTGCTTATGGTACTGTGGAGTTTCCACGTCAACAACACGTGGTTTGTCGTGGTATCCGGCGGTCTATCCACTGGCGTCGGTTTCGCTATGAAAGACATCATCGAGAACGTCTACTACGGCATATCGCTCATGGCCGGACGCGTGAAGATAGGCGACTACATCGTCTGCGACGGCATTCGTGGTCGCGTCAGCCACATCAGCTACAGCAGCACGATGGTGGAGGCCATCGACGGCTCGGTAATCGCCTTCACCAACTCGCAACTCTTCGCCAAGAACTACAAGAACATGACGCGCAACCACGGCAAGGAACTCGACATTCTGGAGGTGGGAGTGGCCTACGGCACCAACATAGAGCAGTGCCGCAAGTTGCTCGTCGACGCCATCAGCCAACTGAAATGCGTCGACAAGAAGCGCGGAGTGAAAGTGGTGCTGAAGAGCTTCGACGACAGCTGCATCACGCTCAAGGTGCTCATCTGGGTGAACGTGCTCTCGCAGTATGGCGACGATGGCACCGTGATGGAGTGCATCTACGACACACTGAACAAGAACAACATCGAGATACCGTTCCCGCAGCGTGTGGTTACCATTCAGCATGGTGGCGAGCAGCTGCCCGACAAAGAACAGAAAGCATGAAAACAAAGAAGATATTGCTTGCCGTTGTGCTTGTCGTGGCCACACTCGGCTCGCTGACACTGCAGAGCTGCTACGAGGACGACGACATCGGCCGAACGCTGGAGGGCACGTGGCGCGGCTACATGGGGGTCTACTCGCTCTATGGCAGCAGCCGCTACACGTCGGAATACTCCGAGGTGCAGTTCTCGGCCAATCCATTCCGCGCCACCCGCGGCACTGGCTACTGGCTTGACTACTATGGCGACACGCCTTGGGGCCGCAACTATATAGCCAACCACTTCCGCTGGAATGTGGTGAGCAGCGTGATCTACATCCACTTAATCGAGGAAGACGCCGAGCTGATGATCTCGCAATACAGTCTGACCGACGACTACTTCGAGGGCATTATCCGCGAGGGCTATTTAGGGTTCGACGACCCAGGCGTAAGATTCAGCCTCGTCCACGTCAGCTCGCCCAATTGGGACAGCTTCGACTACAGCTATCCCATCAGCCACAACGCCAAGCCAGCACGGTTCATCGATTCCGACACAACCGAGGCTCAATAAAACAGCGAAGCACGCCAAGGCGGCGTGCTTTTTTTAAGATTATAGGATCTTTAAACTCGAGTCACCCAATTTTCAAGTATAATGTCGGGCATGTTCTCAAAATGCTTTGTGTTGTCAGTTACCATAACCATTTTGTTGGTTATTGATGTAGCTCCAATTAACAAATCTATGTCATCAACCATCTTTCCCATTCTGCGAAGTGTGGCTTTACATTTTGCAAATGTATGCAGCGAGTTGCTAACTTGAACCATCCTTATGCCTTTCAACACTTTATCTACCAATTCAATATTATGTTGAGGGTTCGAACTACATTCTGCACCATAAAGAAGTTCAGCGTATGTGATTTCAGAAATGAAGCAATGATCTATGCCAATTTCCTGTATCTTATCACCAATATCATATTGCATCCTTAGCAGAAAAACTATGATATTGGTATCAATAAGGTAGCAATTACCCATCAGTTGAAAATGTTTAAGATTTTGTCATCGTTTTTGTTTCTTCTTGCAGCATGGATATCAGCAATGATTTCATCAGTGCTACGGTCATCCTCCCACTTGCCACATACACCGTCCAAGAATTTCCTCGTTCTTTCTGACTCGCTCTCTTTTCTTGATGGGGTAACATGAGCTGTCAAGCCCTTAACATATTTGAGGACTTTCAACATCAAATCTGAATTATCTGATATTAGTCTAAGTTGATTTGAAATCTCTGAACTCAGTTGAATGGTAGTCATAAATGGTACTCCTTTGATACTGCAAATTTAGCGACAATTTCTCATATAAACAAGATTTCCTTATTTTTTCTCACCTTATTCGACATAACCCCTCAAAACTTTGCTCTTCTATACTCTTACTCCAATTGCCATAAACACTCACGGCAATTGGAATAAGATGATAGCAGTGGTGGAATCAGGTTGATACAGGGGCATTTTGACCTTCACGTCAAGCCCTTTCCATGTCGATTTGCTTGCGCATCCGCTTGGCCGGGTCTTCCATGAAGAGCCAGTAGGCCACGGGCATGACGGTCAGGATGAATATCATGGTGATCATAGTGCCCCAGAATATCACCGCCGCCATTGGCATCCACAGGCTGCTGCCGCCGAGCAGCATAGGCACCACGCCCATTGAGGCGCAGGCTGAGGTGAGGAAGATGGGGCGCATGCGCCTCTTGGCCGCCTCGAAAATGGCCTCCTTCAAGGGCAGATTCTCGGTGCGGTAGAGTTCTCCGGCATAGTCGAAGAGGATGATGCCGTTGCGCACGAGCACACCCATGAGCGACACAAAGCCGAGCACGCACGTCAGGCTCAGGTCGATGCCCGTGAGCAGCACGCCGATGGCCGCACCAAGCACGCACAGCGACAGGCTGCACAGCATGATGAGCGATTCGGCCACGTTGCGGAAGTGCCACAACAGCACAAAGAATATGATGCATATCGAGATGATGAGCGCACTGATGATGTTGGGCATCTGCTCTTGGTCGACTTCATATTGGCCGCCATAGCTCACCTGAACATCAGAAGGCAGCTTCATGTCGTCCACCATCTTCATGATTTGGCTCGTCAGCCGCTCCACGTTCTTGTTCTGGTCCACCTCGCCTATCACCGAGATGGTGCGCAAGCCGTTGCGGTGGACTATCTGGCCGTACTCCATCTTTTTCTCCACATGGGCCAGCTCGCGCAGCGGCACGCTCTTCAGTCCGCCCATCACTGGTATCTGCTCGTCGAGCAGGTCGCTCACACTGGCGCTGTCGCTGTGGGTGGTCTTCACCACAGTCTTCATGCTGTAGTCGGCGTCCCAGATTTGGCTGACGGGCAGTCCCGTACTGTAGCGCAGTCCCAGTGTCATCTGCACCATGGCATTGGTAAGTCCCAAGCGGCTGGCCATATCGTCGTCGATGCGCACGCGCGTTGTGGCCAAAGGCTCACGGAAGTCAGTGCGCACCAGTTGCATGCCGTCGGTGTTGCGCAACCGTCGCATGATGCTGTCGGCGGCCACATTAATGGATGTGAGGTTGTCGCCCGTGATGCGCACCTCTATCGGGTTCTCCTCCTTGCTGTAGCTCAGGTGTTTTATCTTCACCACGCCCTCGGTGAAGTAGTTGGCAAATTTCTTCTTGCTTTCAGCCACCACCGCCTCGGTGTCGTCGTTGCTCTTGGTGTTTACGATGAACTGCGCGAAGTTGTCGCCAGGTATCTGCGGCGCGTAGGTGGTCTGGAAGCGGGGCGACGACATGCCATGGAAACTGGCCACCGACACCACCCTCGGGTCGCGCCTGAGTATGTGCTCAAGCGAGTCGGCCAGCTCGGTTGTACGAGCCACGGTGGTGCCTGTCGGGGTGAATATCTCAACGGCAAACTGGTCGCGCTGGGCCACGGGCATCAACTTTTGAGGCAGATTCAGAAACAGCATCGCCCCCACCACAATGCTCACTACGGCTGCGCCGATGGTGAGCCGGTGGTGGTTGAAGCACCAGGCTATGAGCCAGTCGTAGCCGCGCTGCATCACGTCGAGCAGGTTGAAAGCCTTTTTGCCGTCCTTGCTGACGCCCGTCTCTATCGGCTTGCGTATGCAGAAGTACATCAGTATGGGCAGGAACGTCTGCGCTATGATCATGCTCACGAAGAGCACTATCGTTATGGCCCACGGGAACATGAGCAGGAAGTCGTGCATGATGCCCGTCATCGTTACGAGGAACGGGAAGAAAGTGATGCTGATGCACAGAGTGGCCGAGAAGATGCTCTTCAGAAAGTGGTTGGTGGCCTCAACGGCACTCTTCCAGCGTGAAATGCCAGCGGCGAGGTTGTTGACGTAGCCGTCGATGATCACTATCGAGTCGTCAACTATCATGCCCAACGTCATAATCAGCGCAGCCAGTGTAACGGTGTTCAACTCCAGATTGAATATGTAGAACAGTCCGAGCGAGATGAAGATGGTTACGGGCATGGTGGCGGCGGCCACGGCTGCCACCTGTCGCGGCATGATGAGCACCACCACGAGCAGCACCGTGCATATAGCTATGAGCAGCTCGCGAAGGAAGTCGATGATGGAGTCGTCCACCACCTGCTTCTGGTCGGTTATCTTGCTCACATGCACGTCCTTGGGCAGCGTCTTCTCCACATTGTCAAGCTTCTGGTTGACAGCCGCGCCCATGCGCGACACGTCCTTGCCCTGCTTGTTGCTGACCGAGAGCAGCAGGGCCTTTGTGCCATTGACGGTTACGTACTGGTCGAGGTCGGGATATTCCACTTTCACCGTGGCCACATCCTTCAGGCGGACGATGTTGCCCCGCAGGTCGGAGTAGATCACGGCGTTCTCCACGTCGTATATCTTGTTAAGGCTGGCGTCGACGTAGACGGGGCTCTTGTAGTTGTGGCCCCCGATGCGGCCTCCAGTGCTGGTGAAGCCCTTGCCGGCAAGCTCTTGTGTGATGGCGAGGAAGGTTACGCCGTAGTGCGACAGCTTCTCCGAGTCGAGATAGATGGCTATCTGCGGATTCTGCATCCCCACCACGCTCATCTTGCCCACGCTCGAGATCATGCGGAGCGAGTCCTGTATGGTCTTCATGTACTCGTTGAGCTCCTTGTAGGTCTTGTCGTTGCTCTCAAGCGAGATGAGCTCTGAGCTGACGTCGCCGAAGTCGTCCTCCACCTGCACGGCCAGCACGCCCACAGGCAGCTGCCGCTTGAAGGTCTGCACGCCATGCTTGAACTTCGACCAGAACTCGTCCTTGTCCTCCAAGTCCTCGTTCAGCTCCACCACTATTATGCTCATGCCATCGCGCGAGTACGACACGGTTTTCTCCTTGAGCACCTCCTTGTAGGTGAAGATGTAGTTCTCGAGTGGCTTGGTAACCTGCTCCTCCACCTCCGACGATGTGGCACCCGGATAGACAGCGGCCACAATGCCCTCACGCACGGTGTAGTCGGGAAACTCGTTCTTGTTTATATTGCTCAGACCATAGATGCCAAGCGCGACCAAGCAGCACACCAGAAGGATGACAATCTGGCGGTAGTACATGCAAATCTCTTGGAATGGTCTTCTCTTCTTCAAAGCCATGTTATTAATGTTGAATGTTGAGTGTTGAATGTTTAATTGTCTTGTGTGGCAATTCATCATTCAACATTCTTAATTTATAATTCTGCAAGGAGTGCCCTCGCT
The DNA here is from genome assembly GCA_964602785.1 of uncultured Prevotella sp. GTDB lineage: Bacteria > Bacteroidota > Bacteroidia > Bacteroidales > Bacteroidaceae > Prevotella. The sequence goes on along the minus strand of CAZRSL010000009.1, from coordinate 14,036 downwards.
CACCATCTGCTGGCCTTCCACTATGAGCAGGTCGCCGGGCTCAAGGCCTCCCCCTACCCTAACGCCCTGCGACGTGTCGGCCACGAAGTTGATGAACCGCTTGGTGGCTTTGCCGTTCTTCACCACCCACACAAACATGCGGTTGTCGGGGTTGAGTTGCACCACCTGGGCTGGGACGAACACGCTGAGCTGACCGCGGTGGAAGCTGGTGTAGACGTTGCATATCATGCCTGGCAGCAGTTTGTGGGCTGGATTGTTGACGAGCAGTTTGATCTCGTAGGTGCGGCTGAGGGGGTCGGCGGCCACGCCTTTCTCCACCACGCGGCCATAGAACTCAGCGTCAGAGAGTGCGTCGCACGTAACGAACATGGTTTCGCCCTTCACTATGCGCGACACCTCCTCCTCAGGCACGCTTATCTTCACCTTCACTTGATCTATCTTGACGAGCTTCAGTATCATTTCTCCCGCCACCACGTTCTGCCCCACGTCGGCTGCCTTTACCGATATGTAGCCGGCGAAAGGTGCACGCAACCTTGTGTCACTGCTGCTCTTGCCCGAAATGCGCTCCAGAGCCTCGGCCGACTTCACCCCCTGTTGGGCCGTAGCAAGAGCTGTCTGCGCCTCCACCCACTTTGAGTCGGAAATCACGCCGCCCTCGTGAAGCCGCTTCGAGCGATTGTAGGTGTCCTGGGCTTGGCGCAGAGCCTCGCGGGCTTGCTGTGTAACGGCCTTGCTCGAGGCCAACGCGCTCTGCTGGTCGGCGCCGTCGAGCGTGGCGAGCACTTGGCCGGCCCCCACCATCTGACCCTCGCTGACACTGATGGAGCGCACGGTGCCGCTTGTGCTGAAGCTGACGCTCACGCCGTCAGACTCTTCCACGGTGCCCGAGTAGCCCTGCTCGCCGTTCACCTGCACCGAGCCAATCTTCATAACCTTAACACGCACGGCTCTGTCGGCCTGTTGCTCCTGCTTGCCGCCACACGAGCAGAGGGCGGCAAGTGTCAGAAGCGTCATAGAAAGTGATATGAATTTCATATATGAATATCTCTTTTAGCGACTGCAAAGTTACAGTTTTTGAATGGGAAAACACTGCGAAAAGTTGAAAACGTGAATATGATTGCACAAAATAGCCAAACTCGATTGACTTTTTGGCCTTCTTGGGTGCCTTTTCGGCTTGAAAACTTCGAAATGTTAGCCCAAAAAGGTAAAATATCGTGTCCGAAAGAAATTATTATCAAGAAAAAATGCCCTGTGAAATAAATATTTTATAACTTTGCAAAAATGAAATAAAAATATTTAACAATTATATTAACTCTCAAAACTCCAAATTATGACTATTCCAACAGTCTTTTGGCTGATCCCCCTTGCCTCTGTCGTTGCTCTGGCAATGGCGTGGATCTTCTATTCCCGCATGAAACGCGAGGACGAGGGCACACCCCGAATGCGCGAGATTGCCCTCCACGTGCGCCACGGTGCCATGGCCTATCTGAAGCAGCAGTACAAGGTGGTGCTCATCGTGTTCATCGTGCTCGCCATCATCTTCGCCATCATGGCCTACGGCTTCCAGGCGCAGAACCCATGGGTGCCGTTTGCCTTCCTCACAGGCGGTTTCTTCAGTGGTCTGGCTGGCTTCTTCGGCATGAAGACGGCCACCTACGCCAGCGGCCGTACCGCCGAGGCTGCCCGCCACGGTCTTGACAAGGGTCTGAAGATAGCTTTCCGTTCGGGAGCTGTGATGGGTCTCGTCGTCGTGGGCCTCGGCTTGCTCGACATTGCCCTGTGGTTCCTCATTCTCAACGGATTCTATTCTGGCAAGATGCCGATGCACGAGATGCTCATCACCATCACCACCACAATGCTGACATTCGGCATGGGTGCCTCCACACAGGCTCTGTTCGCCCGTGTCGGCGGCGGCATCTACACCAAGGCTGCCGATGTTGGCGCCGACCTTGTGGGCAAGGTGGAGGAGAACATTCCTGAGGACGACCCGCGCAATCCGGCCACCATTGCCGACAACGTGGGCGACAACGTGGGCGACGTGGCCGGCATGGGCGCCGACCTCTATGAGAGCTACTGCGGCAGCATCCTCTCCACGGCTGCGCTGGGCGCAACGGCTTTCGCCGCATCGGCTGGCGACATGCAGCTGCGCGCCGTCATAGCTCCTATGCTCATCGCCGCAGTGGGCGTGTTCCTGAGCTTGATAGGCATTTTCATGGTGCGCACCAAGGATGGGGCTGACATGAAGGACCTGCTCCACTCGCTCGGCCTTGGCACCAACACCTCGGCCATCCTCATCGCTGTGGCCACATTCGTGATACTCTACCTGCTCGGCATCGAGAACTGGGTGGGCGTGAGCTTCTCGGTTGTTACCGGACTTGCCGCTGGTGTCATCATCGGCCAGGCCACCGAATACTACACCTCGCAGAGCTACAAGCCGACCAAGGAGATTTCGGCAGCCTCGCAGACTGGCGCCGCCACTGTTATTATTAAAGGTATAGGCACGGGCATGATCAGCACCTGCATCCCGGTGCTCACCATCTCGGTGGCCATCATGCTGAGCTACCTTTGCGCCAACGGCTTCGACATGTCGATGAGCGCTGAGTCGATTCAGCACGGCCTCTACGGCATCGGCATCGCCGCCGTGGGCATGCTCTCCACTCTGGGCATCACCCTGGCCACCGACGCCTACGGCCCAATAGCCGACAACGCTGGCGGCAACGCTGAGATGAGCGAGCTGGGCGAGGAGGTGCGCAGCCGCACCGATGAGCTCGACGCTCTGGGCAACACCACCGCCGCCACTGGCAAGGGCTTCGCCATCGGCTCGGCCGCTCTGACGGCTCTGGCTCTGCTGGCATCCTACATCGAGGAGATTAAGATAGCCATGCACCGTGTGGGCGAGACTATGACCAACCTGGCTGGTGATACCATCGACGCCGCCAACGCCACAATACCCGATTTCATGAACTTCTTCCAAGTGAACCTGATGAACCCGAAGGTGCTCGTGGGTGCTTTCATCGGTGCCATGGCGGCATTCCTGTTCTGCGGCCTCACAATGGGAGCCGTGGGTCGCGCCGCCGGCAAGATGGTAGAGGAGGTGCGCCGACAGTTCCACGAGATAAAGGGTATTCTCGAGGGCAAAGCCACGCCAGACTATGGCCGTTGCGTTGAGATTTCCACTCAGAGTGCTCAGCACGAGATGATAGTGCCGTCGCTCCTGGCCATCATCATCCCAATACTCGTGGGCATGATACTGGGCGTGAGCGGTGTGCTCGGACTCTTGGTTGGCGGACTGGCCGCCGGCTTCACCCTGGCCATCTTCATGGCCAATGCGGGTGGCGCATGGGACAACGCCAAGAAATATGTTGAGGAAGGCCACTTCGGCGGCAAGGGTTCAGAGTGCCACAAGGCCACTATCGTGGGCGACACTGTGGGCGACCCGTTCAAGGACACGTCAGGCCCCTCGCTCAACATCCTCATCAAGCTGATGAGCATGGTGAGCATCGTGATGGCCGGCCTCACAGTGGCGTTTATGTAATCATGAGTTGAACCTGTAAACAAGAATGCAAAACGAAGACAGAACATACGATGGGATGATGGATGGTGGTGAGCATGTTCACCACCACCATCACCACCATGACACAAGCAGTTATTCGTCGGAACATCACCATCATCACCACCACCATCACAAGGAGGAGGAGTCCGATTTCGAGAAGTCGCACAAGCGGCGCATGGAACGCAAGTTCTTCGTTAAGGCTTTATATGCGTTCCTTTGCATCGTGGCCGTGCTTATCATTCTCTACGTCGTGTTAATATACAACATAGAATAACTCATTTCCTTTGAGCCCCCTGCCGCAAGCCGTCAAGCTGTAGCAGGGGGCTTTTTTATGCGATTATTGAGGAAACTGTACTTCCCAGTAACTCAGCTTTCGCAAGTGAATGTGCCTCTTGCAGGGTGCGGTCCTTGTGGCCGTCCGCAAGCTACAGAATGTGTCAATATTCTCCGTTTCACAGGTAATATTACTGTTAATCCCAAATCAATCATTAGGAAGTATCATTCAAAAAATGATGTCGGAGACATCATCTATTCCTAATGACCAATTAGCGATTAATGGGTGCGGACGGCCACAAGGGCCGCACCCTGCAAGAGGATGTTTATAACTATGCGAAAGTCGAGACAGCAATCAGTCATTTACCTAAAAGCTCATTTTGTTTTTGGGGAAAGATTTTTGCTGTTTAGAAAGTAGGTCATTGTGGCGAAATGGACCACAGTTATGGTAAAATCAGGCTCATTATTGTTAATAATATCTAACAATTGTTACCCCCCCTAAATTAGGATGAGTTTTTATAACTTTGCCAGCAGAATATATGGTGCAACCGTTAAATAACGTTTAACCTCTAACTATAACAGAATGTATTATGAATAGAAAGTATCTCAAACCAGACGCTCAGGCATTGCCTGTTTATCCGTCCTCGCTGATGGCAGGGTCAGTGAGGTACGATGGCAGCACTGTTATTCACGACGGTACCGACGACCGCGAAATCGACGAAGGCGATGGCGATGACGCCGGCGCCAAGTATCAACCATTTGTACTGTGGGAGAACGACTCGATTGATGAGGAAGACGAATGTTAACAACACGGAAAGGAGAATAACCATGAAGAAGTTTTATCATATTTTGTTTATTGCCGCCCTCGCGCTGACAGCGACCACGGGCAAGGCACAAGTTGTAACAGACGACGCCGACACGCCACTCGACACCAAGTGGACAGAGCCTAATGGCAGTTCTGCAAGGAGCGATATGGAACTTTACCTTGACGGAAAGTCAACCATAAAGTACACTTGGAAGAATACAACCTCATTGGAATATGACAGCGTTACATATTTTATTTGTTTTGCTGTTCATGGTGCTGACAGAACTATAAAAGCCCAAGAGTGGCATTACTTTGATTATCATAAAGACAAAAACACAATAGGTTATTATACCGCTACAAGAAGTGGCAACAATGTAACTGCCAACAAAAAAGGCGTGTTCTATTCTGGCAACACTGTTGATTGCCAACTGACTATCGATGATGGTGCTGATGACGATTATGTGAGTGTCTCTATATATGGAGGAGAGTATGGCTCAACATTTTTAAATGGAAGTGGAAGTAGCACATACGGTGTGGCATCAGCCATCCTCTCCTCCCTCTCCACCAGCACCCGCCGCTACGACATCTACGACGACAAGCCGCTCTTCACCGTCTCGGATGAGACCGACGCCACCGACGAGGCCTCGATACTGAGCAACCGCATTGCCGACCACACCGATGCCATCAGCGTCTATGTCCACCGCAGCCTTAAGAGTGGCACGTGGAGCACGCTGTGTCTGCCTTTCGACGTTAAGGTGGAGGACATGAAGAGCAACAACGCCCTTGGCAGCGACGTGAAGATAGCCGAGTTCAGCGACGTGGATGTGGCTGGAAACATTGTCAACTTCTACAGCATAGCCGACGGCACCGAGACATTGAAAGCCGGCATGCCCTACCTTATATATTATAATGGCGAGGACAAGGATCACTTCTTCGCGCCTCACGTGACGTTCACTCAAGCTGGAGTGGAGAGTGTCAACCAGTTTGCCAACCGCAAAAGTGCCAAGGAGAACGACGGCTACTACTTCGAGGGCTTGCTCGAGCCATACGGCCCACGCTACAACAACACCACGAGCGAGACCATAGGCAGCGGCAAAACCATAATCTACATCTCTACAGAGAAGAAAGCCGACGGCCAGCACCTGAAGAAACTCTCGGCCAACGGCAACCTAAAGGCTTTTCGAGCCTATCTTGTCTATCCCACTTCTGGCGCCACAACCACAGCAATGACAAACTCCATCATCGACATCGACGGTGCCCTCAACGACGGCACGACAGGCGTGGCACGAATAATGGTGGACGGCCACCAAGTGTCTAACGGCATCTATAATCTGCAAGGACAATGCGTAGGAGCCGATGCTGACCAGCTGCCGAGTGGCGTCTACATTCGCAACGGAAGAAAGTTCATCGTCAGATAACAGCAATATCATTTATAACTCTCTCTCAATGCCTCGCTGCCCAATGTTTGGGCAGTGGGGCATACCAAAGCAAAGCCTCTCTTCTACTATGATACACCGAATAGCGACCACCGCAGCCTTTCTCTCTTTATTTTCAGTTCTGACCAGTGCCCAGCGCACAAGCATCTCGCCCATGCTCACCACCACTTGGAGCCAGTCGGTGGGCATCAGTGTGATCAGCGACAAATTCGCTTTCTACACTCCAGCGGGCTGTGTGGCCACCGCCGTGGCCCAAACCATGTACTACTGGTATCAGAAAGAGGGCTTTGAGGGCAACCAAACGGCTACAATACCAGCCTACAACGTGCAATACGAGCTTCGGGACGACACCATCCAACAGCCATTCGGCCCACTTGAGCCCACCACTTTCGACTGGCAGAGCATGGACGGCGACGATGCTAAGCCACGCAAGGAGCTGATGGAGCGCATCGGCTATGCGCTCCACATGCAGTATGCCCCCAGTGCCTCCGACTCTTATTTGGCCGAGATTCCCTGTGCCCTGCGCGACTACTTCGGCTACGACAAAGGCATCCATGCTGTCTATCGCCAGGACTACACCGCCCAAGAGTGGGACGATTTGGTCTACTCTGAGCTTGCCGCGGGTCGTCCAGTGGTGTTCGGAGGGTGTCGTGCCACGTCGTCATCCAACGTTGGCCACTGCTTCGTGGCCGATGGCTACGATGCCGAGACAGGCTGCTACCACTTAAACTGGGGCTGGGGAAGCGGCGGCGACTATTGTCCATTGGACAGCATCTATGCCTCGGGCAACGACTTCAATATGTATGTCGACGCAGTGATAGGTTTCCAGCCTCCCCGCACTGGCACTGAGCCATACAGCGACGGCACGCCACGGCTCAGCTGCACCGACATAACCTTCTCAGGGGCGCAGACATACACACGGCAGAGGCGCACCGACGACTTCACTGGCGTAAACGTATTCAACGCGGTGTTCAACCGGCTCGACCAGCCCACAAGCATGGAGGGTCGCGCCCACTATCCCGACTTCGACATGGGGCTTGGCCTCTACAGTGCCGATGGCACTCTGCTCAGCGTCGTTGGTATGCGCCATTATGGCGAGATGCTCATCCGCGACGGCTTCGGCGACGAGATATGCTGGAACGGCCTCAGTTTTGGGGCCGAACTGCCCTACGGCGACTATCAGATAAGGGCCGTCAGCCGAGTGCACGGCACCGCTGAGTGGCTGGCTGACAAAGGCTTTGAGCGTCATCACATCACCGCCCGCATCACCGAGCATGAGTTGACGCTCCTGCCATCTGCATATCTGGTCTACGAGAATGGCAACCTCACCAACAAGGGGGAAGAAGAGACAACCGGCGCAATGTTTATATGGCCTGAGAACAGTTCTACCTACAAGTCGATGCAAACGGCGGTGCAGCCCAATTCCGCCATTAGCGTCGCCGACTACACTCAGATGGCCAGCGACCACAAGGCCTGGAATCTGCTCTACCAAGCCACGCCATCCGCCTATATAGCCCTCTCCGACAGCATCAGCCGCCACTTCGACGACAACAATGTGCTGATAGGCAACGATCTCTGCGTCAGAGTGAAACTCTCAAACAAAGGCTCCGAGACTTACAGCGGCACGATTCAGGCTTCCATTTCTCCATCCTCCGTGGCAAGTCAGAGCAGCGACATTAATGTGGGGGCTGGCGGATGCGCCACTGCCGACTTCAGTTTCAGCGGATTGGACTACGACAAGACCTACAAGCTGACCATATCAGCTGGCGACGTGAGCATCGACACCACGTTCACTGTGCGCCGTGGCATCGTGGTGGGCTATGGCGATGGCTCGCAGAGCTATGTGCTCGACGGCTCCGACATGACAATCGCCGACAACGCAGTGTGGGTGGACGCCCGCTATACGCAATACGCTTCGTCGATCTCGCCGAGCAGCAACTCCAACTGCATCTACGTGTTGGCGTCGGAAACCACCACGCCATCGAACCTGAGCGGGCAGAACGTGGTAGTGGGCTCATCGGCTGAGAGCATCGAGCTGACCGACAACGAATATGGAATGGACACGCCAGTCGAATTCACAGTCCAGACCATCAGCTACAAGCGCACATTCACCGCCGGCAACATAGGCACAAAGGCCAACTGGAGCACGATAGTGCTGCCGTTCAACTGCAGCACCGTCAGCGGCGACAACTGCCGCGGCTGGTTCAGCAGCTCGTCTGACAAGGGGAAGAACATCTGGGTGATGGGCTACTCGCGCTTGGACGGCACAAAGGTGTACTTCAAGTATGCCGGTTCAGAGCTTGAGGCCTATAAGCCATACATCATCACCGTGGCCGGCGACAAGTGGGGTAAGAGTTGGAACATTGTGGGCAAGGAGCTGACGTTCAGCGGCTCGAACGCCACCATCAGTCCTCGCCACCGTGCCATAACCACGAGCGGCGACGATGACTTCGTGGGCCGCACGTTCAATCTGCCACGCCACTTCATCTACAAGCTCAACGACGAGGGCAGCAACTTCAGCTACACTGGGCACGACACGTCGTTCCCTGGCTTCCGCGCCTACTTCCTGTTGTTCGGCACATCAGCAGCCCAAGCCAAGGCGATGACGATAGCCATCGACAACGGCACGGCCACGGGCATCAGCGCCCTACCCTCGCCCACCGGCACAAAGGCAGAGAACTGGACCGACCTGCAGGGCCGCCGACTGAAAGCAGAGCCGACACAGAAGGGCATCTACATCCACGGCGACAAAAAGATAATGGTGAAATGAAACAATTGAAGACGATGACACTGAAAAAGCCATATAAAAAGCCGATGACACTGGCCATCGGTGTGGAACCACAGAGAATGCTTGATGTATCAGGAGGTCCTGGCGCTGGCGACATAACCCCGCCTGATGTCAACGACGACGGCTCTGGCACAGAGGAAAACAACGACAACGAGCAGACCACTCCCGCCAAGCAAGATTACTGGGCAAGCATTTGGGAATGATGAATGTTGGGCGTTGAATGATGAATTATTCTAATTGACAATTATTAATGTATAATTGAGTGCGGCCCTTGCGTCAGCTTTCGACTGATGCAAGGGCCGCAGATTTATTTTTAGTTTTCAATAGTAGCAATAGTTCCTATAGTTTCAATTATAAAAACTATTGGCACTATTGCAACTATTCTTACTTGAACAGCCGATTGTAGAGGCCGTTGAAGCCGGCGGCATGGCGGGCCTCATCCTTGGCCATCTCGTGGATGGTGTCGTGCAGGGTGTCGTTGCCCTCAGCCTTGGCCTTCTTGGCCATGGCGAACTTCTCGGCGCAAGCCTCCTTCTCGGCGGCGATGCGGGCCTCAAGGTTGCTCTTGGTGTCCTTCAGCACGTCGCCAAGCAACTCAGCATAGCGGCTGGCGTGGTTGGCTTCCTCCATGGCGTAGTGCTCAAAAGCGCGCGCCACCTCGGGGTAGCCTTCGCGGTCGGCCTGGCGTGCCATTGCCAGATACATGCCCACCTCTGAGCATTCGCCGGCAAACGTGTCCTTGCAATGCTTGATAAGCTCCTCGGACACACCCTCCTTATAGGCTGCGCCAAGATAGTGGACCGTGGCCAACTCAAGCTCGGTGTCGCCCGGCTCTTCCATTTCCTTAAACTTGCTGCGCGGAGCCTTGCACACTGGGCACTTCTCTGGTGCCTCTGTTCCCTCGTAGATGTAGCCGCACACTGTGCAGATAAATTTCTTCTTCATAATGCTTTTGTTTTTGTATTAATGTTGATGTAAAAAATGTGTCAGTGTCATTGCTGCAGAGCCAGACAGTGGCTGCAGTAACCTCTGTAGTAGAGCTGCGACTCGGTAACCAAGTGGCCTCCCACCATGCGCGGCTCGGCCAGGGCGGGAGCCGGCTCGTCCATCAAGTCGAACACACGGCCGCACTCCTTGCACAGGAAGTGGACGTGGGGACGTACGTCGCCGTCGTAGCACACGTGGTGGTCGTCGATGGTGATCATCTGCACGGCCTTGTGCTCGGCCAGCATTCGCAGCGTGTTGTAGACAGTGGTCTTGCTCAGCTGGGCCATCCGCTTGCTCAGGTCGCTATGCACCATTTCCACCGTGGGATGGGAATGGTGCCGCAGCAGATAGTCCATTATCGCCATCCGCTGCGCCGAGGGGTGTACGCCGCACTGCTTGAGCCTGACGTAGGCCTGCTCCATGTTCTCATTCATCGCTGGGTTGTTCTTGTATCATTGTCAATCTGACGGTGCAAAGTTACGTAAAGTTTGTAATCTTTCCAAATTATTATTTGAAATAAATACAAAAAAGTTCTCAATTAATTGTCCAAGAATAAATCAGAAATGACATTAATGGGAATTTTTGGCAAATTACCGATAAATACCGTTATAAATAAAAAACTATTATTATCTTTGCACTGACAAACCTAAAGACAACACAATGAAGCGAAACATTCTACTGCTCCTTGCGCTCACATTGGCCACAACCACACTGGTGGCGCAGCGCACATTTTCCAAACACTGGAAGACACTGGAGAAAAGTCAGCCTGTGCCAGAGTGGCTGCGCGACGCCAAGTTCGGCATCTACTGCCACTGGGGAGTCTACACCGTGCCAGCCTACGGCAACGAGCAATACATCCATTGGATGTACATGACAGGCGAGAACGACCGCAAGGAGATTCCATTGATGGGGATACGCGAGCGGCAGGAGCAACTCTACGGGCCGCTGACGGAGTTCGGCTATCACGACTTCATACCGATGTTTCGTGGTGAGAAATTCGACGCTGACGAGTGGGCCGAGCTGTTCCGTGAGTCTGGAGCCAGATTTGCCGGGCTTGTGGGCGAGCACCACGACGGCTTCAGTATGTGGAAATCGAAGGTTACGCCATGGAACGCCGCTGAGATGGGGCCAAAGCGCGACGTGGTGGGCGAGTTGGAGAAAGCCATACGCAAGCACGGCATGAAATTCATGGTGTCGCTCCACCACGAGAACAGCTACTACTACGCCAAGATGCGCCCCGGACTGGCTGGTTGCGACAAGGAGCATGAGCTTTTCTATGGCTCGCTCATGCCCCGCAAGGAGTGGCAGCAGATGTGGATTGACAAGTGCTTGGAGGTGGTCGACCAATATCATCCCGACATCATCTACTTCGACGCATGGATGGACTCTGTGCCCGACAATCTGAAATTCCGATTTGCCAAGCACTATTACGACGACGCTGCCAAGCGGGACAAGCAGGTGGTGTTCACCTATAAGAACGACGACTTCCCGCGCTCGGTTGCCATGCTCGACCACGAGATGTTCTCGCCCGACCAGATTGACAGCGTGCCATGGCTGTGCGACTGGACCATCAGCAAAGGTTACCACCAGTCGTGGGGCTTTGTGAAGGGGATGCAGGTGCGCACGCCGAAGGAGATAATCCACAAGCTCGTGGAGGTGGTGGCCAACAACGGCCAGCTGCTGCTCAACTTGTCGCCGATGGCCGATGGCACGTTTCCACAAAATCAGAAAGACTGCATGGCCAACTTGGGCGTGTGGCTCTGGTCGTATGGAGAGGCCATCTACGGCACGAGGCCTTACGCCGTGTCGCACGAGACAACACAGGAGGGCATCAACGTGTTCTACACCAGCAAGCCCAACACTGTCTATGTGATACTGCCCGAATGGCCCGGCACCGAGAAGACCATGACACTGAACGCCATCAACCAAACCAACCTGAAAGGGCGGACAATAAAAAAGGCCACGCTGCTGAGCGTGAAGAAGAACTACGACTGCGACTATCAACTTTCAGCCGACGGTCTGAAGCTGACGATTAGAAAGGGCAGCCGCATGCCAAGCGACTGCGCATCGGTGGTGAGAATTGAGTTGTAAGTTTAAAGTTATAAGTTTGAAGTTTAAAGTTATAAGTTTGAAGTTTAAAGTTTATAGTTTAAAGTTTGAAGTTAAAAGTTGGGAGTTGTACCTTTTGTGGTCGGCAACGACAAGATTGGGCTGACAGAAAAGCCGAAAACGAAAAAATATTGCTACTTTTGCAGAACCAATGACAACTAAAGCCAAAACACTATGCGACTAAACGGACGAAGAGAAAGCAACAATGTGGAAGACCGCCGCCGAATGGGCACTGGCGCCAAAGCGGGTATAGGAGGCTTGGGCGCGGTGGTGCTCATAGCCATCATCACCCTGCTGCAAGGCGGAAGCTTGACCGACGTGGTGGGCAACGTGCTCTCGCAGCAATCACAGCTGCAAGGTCAGACTGTGGAGCAAACCAGTGGCGGCCAAGCCGAGTTCACCCAGGAGGAGCAAGAGATAGCCACATTCTCGAAGCAGGTGCTGGCCAGTCTTGAGGATGTTTGGACTGAGCAGTTCCAGCAGCACCGGATGACCTACACCTATCCCACGATGGTGCTCTTCACTGGCTCTGTGCAGACGGCCTGCGGCACTGGCTCAGCCCAGATGGGGCCATTCTATTGCAGCGGCGACCAGAAGCTCTACCTCGACCTTAGCTTCTTCTCCGACATGAGCAAGCAGTTCGGCATCAACGTCAACAATAAGAACTCGTTTGCCTATGCATACGTGATAGCCCACGAGGTGGGCCACCATGTGGAATACTTGCGTGGCATACTGGGCAAGGCTCATAGCGAGATGAGCCGGCTGAGCGACGAGGAGGCCAACAAGATAAGCGTGAAATTAGAGTTGCTGGCCGACTATTATGCTGGCTGTTGGTCCCACTATGAGAACGAGAAGTATGGCAGCTTAGAGGATGGCGACCTTAAAGAGGCCATCGACGCGGCTCAGAAGATAGGCGACGACTACTTGCAGAAGAAAGCCCGTGGCTACGCCTGTCCCGAGACCTTCACCCACGGCACATCGGAGCAGCGCATGTATTGGCTGAAGAAAGGCGTGGAGACTGGCGACTGGAACACTACAACATTCAACCAGTAGATTGAATTTGGGTCTTCTGACTTTTGGATAATAGCAGCTGACAGCCCCCCAGCCTCATCCTATAGCACCATTATTTACCGATAATTACCGTTTAAACCAAATCGGTCATTATAATGTTATCCACTTGTAGTGGCCGCCCTTGTGGCGGCCATAATTAATGTTCGACCTATTATTAAATAGGAAAGGACATTGTTTTATGGCCGCCCTTGTGGCGGCCACTACAAATGGACATTTCATTCACAGGGATTTGTTATCTATGTATAACTGGCTAATGACCGATTGGGGTTAAAAAGACATCCCCCTGAGCCACAAAGGCCCAGGGGGATGCGCTATCAATTATCTTTACCCATTAAGATTGGCTTAGAGCTGCGGCTTGATGTCGGCAATCCAAGCATCAATGCGCTCCTCGGTCTTGTCGCTCTCGTTGTCCTCGTCGAGGGCGAGGCCTTCAAACTTGCCGTCCTGCACAGCAGGGCTGTCGTCGAAGGTGTAGCCGTCGGTGGAGACTTGGCCGATGAACGTGGCGCCCTTGCCCTGCAAGCCGTCATAAATCTCGTGCATGCCACCGCAGAATGTGTCGCTGTAGCCCTCGCTGTCGCCGCAACCGAACAGAGCAATCTTCTTGCCCTCAAGGTTGGCGCCCTTCAGCATGTCGAGGCCGTCGTACCAGTCGTCCTGCATGTCGCCAGCGCCCCATGTCGAGGTGCCGAGAATCAAATTGTCGGCTGCCTCGGCCTGATCTTGTGTCAGGTCAGCGATGTTGACTACCTCTGCGCCCAGCTTCTCACCTATGGTGTTGGCGATTCCTGCGCATGTGCCGGTTGAAGAACCGTAAACTACTAATGTCTTGCTCATAATTCGTTGATGTTTATTATAGATTAAATGTTATTTCAGCTTCTTGTAGCCATAGCGTGCCGCCGAGCCAAGCTCCTCCTCGATGCGGATGAGCTGGTTGTACTTGGCGATGCGATCGGTGCGGCTCATCGAGCCAGTCTTGATTTGTCCACTGTTGGTGGCCACGGCGATGTCGGC
>CAZRSL010000008.1:0-58398 GCA_964602785.1 uncultured Prevotella sp. | reverse complement strand
ACAGAAAGCTGCCCTCACATTCAACGCTTTCTATGATGTTGACACCACGACCCAGAGGTTTCTTCAAACGCTTGTCTTGAAGAACCCATGGGAGTGGTCAATGCTCCGCCAAGTCTTCGAGGGAAAGAAGGATGTAACCATAACCCTTGTTGACAGAGCCGTCGAGACACCCTTCCACTGTCTGCTTGTCGCCTTGTTCTGCAAGCAGCTCACAGTGGAGCTCGGCTTCAAGCCTAAAAAGCTACACCTTATCCTCACTTCGCTGAAGAAGGAGCAGGCTGGCAAACTCGTTACCGTAAACAGCACCTTCGATACGACTGCCAACAGAAACGTTTTCCTGCAAGACTGCTTCCATCGTGTAATGGGCACAAATGTTCTGCTATATAAAGGTGGAGAGGAAGTCGGAACAATCCCCGTGCAGCTTATTATGCAACATGCCTTGCGGGAAAACAAGCCTGATGACAAACGCCGCAGACAGATACGTGCCATCCTGAAGAAGTACAGAGACCTGTCAGCCAACAAGGAAGAGTTAGCAGCGGTGATGAAGAAGAAGTTTGGCATCAGCATCGTCTACCTCGGCAGAAAGGACAATCCTTTCGGTTATGTCCTCGTTGACCACAAGAACAAGACTGTCTTTAAGGGTGGAGAGTTCCTGTCTGTCAAAGAACTTCTTCAGTTCGAAGATGCCACTACACGTTTTGCCAAGTTACAAAGCACCATTGATGAAATCCTGAAGGACGATCCCAATGCCACGACGGGTGACATCAACAAGCTGCTTTACCGTCAGTTCAGCACTCGCCTCCACAGGGGCACGGTCAAGTGGAGCGACATGAGCATAGAGTTGCGTCAGGACGTGCAGGAGCAGTTGAATCGCAACAACCGCGTCGCGATGGACTTGTATCCGACACCGACGCAGTATGTCTCTCGTACACCACATGTATTGGTTTTATGTTTCTTCTTCAAGAGCCTTGTCAATCTCCACGAGCGTCTTTCTTCTTACCGTCCTTACTCCCGTTGAGAGCGAGCCTGGCTCCAACATCTCCAATGTTTGTCGCAACTCCCGCAACAAGTCGGGGTAATGCTTGCATTGCTCATAGGCGAGTTTTATGCTCAGCGTCCTCACGCTTGTTGTCTCCTTGCCGGAGACGATGCAATTAAGGCAGAAGTCGAGGAAGTCAGCCCGCAAGCGATCCTTGTCAAATGGCTGACGGAGCAAGAGTTGGAGCATCAGACGTCGCTTTGTATCATCGTCAGTCCGCATCGCCTCGTCTATCAACTCGTCATGCTTCGTGTACAGCCACTCATTGCTGCGCATGTCGAAGTTGCAGAACACCCATGCGGCATTGTTGGCTATGCGCTTGTCAGTATCGAACATCAGTTTATACAGAGCCTCTTTTGCGGTGCAGTCCTCTTTGCCTTGAGCATAATAAACACATTCGTAGACATCCGTCTTGCGAATGCTTTTTGAAAGCTTTTCGCGGTAAAACTCCCCGTAATCAAGAACACTCTCCATTGCCCTCGTTTGCAAATTATTTCAGATACTCGTCGTCACGGACGAGGACTTTCTCTATCTTGCCGATGTACATCGTGTGGTAGTCGCGCTGCGGATAGCTCTGCTCGATGGTTTCCTTGTAGAAGAATCCATCCTCCTTCAGCTCCTGTGCGTACATCTTGCGGCAGACCAGCACGAGTTTCGCCTCGGCAAAATATGTCGTGCCGTCCTCATAGACAGGGGTGAGGCCGGCCTTCTTTATCTTGTCCTCGTCACGACCAGACACAGAGCCGAGGTAGCCCATCTGCCGTTTGAACGACTTGTCCATGACGCAGAGCGTGAACATCTGCTCCTTGTCAACGAACTCCTTGGTGTAGCGTGTCGGGCGCAGGTAGATCGTCGCCACTGGGTCGTTATGCCCCCAAAGGCAGCCAAGACCACCCCACGATGCCGTCATCGTATTGCAGCCGTCCTGCTCATTGCCTGCCGTTACCAGCATCCACTCTCCGCCAATCAGGTTGAACGGATTGAACTTCAAATCCTTATAACTTACTTCTTTCATGATAATATGCGTTTAGAATATTGTGATTATCTATTTTTTCCAAGCCGAAACAACCTGACCGATATACATTGAGTGTATTCCGGCAGGGAAATGGCTGTACAGTTGCTTGGGCGTGTTGTTGCGGAAGCCTTTCTCGTCAAAGGGCGCACCATACATGATCTCGCACTCATAGACTTCTGTTGCCTCAGTGTAGTAAGGCGCACCATTAGCTGTATAGGCCACATGCAAGCCAAGAGCTTTTGCCTTGTCACCATTCCTACCGCTGTTCCTTCCCATGTAGTCAAGGACATCATCGGAAATCTTCATCACAGTGAAGTACTTCGCCTTTTCCAAGAACTCATGGGTATAACGCTTCTCGGCGACATAGACAGTTATGCACGGCTCATAGCTCCATACATTACCTGCCGCACCCCAACCGATGGTCATGGCGTTGCTGCCTTCTTTGTCACCTGCGCACAGCAGCAAAGGTGTAGCGAAAAATGTAAACGGATTGTCGCTGAACTCCTTTTTGACATCAATCTGCTTAAAGCCGTTCTCCGTTTGTGCGCTGCCATTCAGGGTAGACAACAGCACAACAGCCAAAGTCAAAAGAATCTTTCTCATATTGTGACCTCAATTATTAAATTTTCTATACCGATTATACTGCTTTCATAGTAACCGTCGCCAGTTGTCCGTGGACCACTTGTGCATGGGTAGCCGTCTGCAACAAGTCTCGAAGTCAATGTGTCAACAATCTCCTTGCTGCCAACACTAATACTGAGATGGACAAGTCCTTGCATGTGGGCAGTCTGCTCATGCGCCACCATGTCGGGCCAGTTCATTAGCTCAAGCCTTGTGCTGTCATCGCCCAAAGAAAGCATCAACGAGTGCAAGCCCGACCGCGGATTGTGATACCTTGCGCCTTCCTTCGCGCCGAAATACTTCACGAAGAAGTCTTTCACTTTTTCTATGTCTTGGCAATTTATACCGATATGATTAATCTTCATTTATAGTATTCCCTTTATTTCCCTTAAATGATTAACGATATATGAGGGTTGCCGCTGACCTTCACCCAGCTCAATCTGCCATCTGTTGAAAAGTATAGTGTCAAGTCCGGCATTCATAGCCCCCTCAATGTCCGTGCGGTAATTGTCGCCAACCATGATGGTTGTCTCAGTCTTTGCCCCTGTCATCCTGAAGGCGTAGTCGAAGAACTCTTTGCGAGGCTTGTTGGCACCGGCATCCTCACTGAGGACAACGGTCTTGAAGAAATCTTTCAGTCCGCTTGACAGCAGCTTACGATACTGCACCTCATGGAAGCCGTTGCTGCACAAGTGCAAGCGATAGCTTTTCCCTGTCAGGTATTCCACCAGTTCTTTTGCACCGTCAACGATTCCTAGCTCCAACGATATTATGTCGCCGTATCTATCGCTCATTTCAAGGCAGGCTTCGGGAGTTACCCAAGAAGCGTCTCCGCCTCTCTCCTCTATCATCTTGACAACGGGTCGGCGGAAACGCTCCTCTATCAGCGTGTCGCGGTCAATCTTCCCGTCGGTGTATTGCGTCCACACATCCACGTTGGTCTCCACATACGCCTTGTCGAAATCCTCAAACGGCGGCATTATCTCTTCCCAATGCCTCTCGTCATACAGCTTCCGCAAGGCAATGTCGCTGTTGCCCTGCGTGTCGTACAACGTATCGTCGAAGTCGAAGAATATGTCAGTGTATCGCTTCATGATTGTTGGTTCTCCTCGGGTATACAAATCTACAATATTACCATAGGATTTAATTTGTGTTTTATCAAATAGCAATAGAATGTTTTATATCTACCAATACATTGCGCAAGTCAAGATATTGGGTGAATTCGTCGCTCATTATTGACTTTTCAAGGTGTGTCTCAGGAGTAATTCCACGAACGAAGGCTATATCGTTGTCATCAAGATGAGATGACAATCGGATAGAGCCACCATGGTCAATCATCAATAAGTTGGAATCAAACAGTTTATGATGGTTTTGGCATAGCCAAATGCCATTATTTCCATTAGTTGCGGCCTTAAATTTATCTGCATCATGCAGATTAGACTTTCTAATGTCAGCCACATTCCAGATATGCGCTCCTTGGACAATCTCTTCTACCGGACATCCGCAAAGCACACATTGCTTGTCCCCAATACGGTTTAATAAATTGTATATGTAGGCAGAAGAACGCAAATCTTCTGACTGAGTATCGTTTTGGTGTTTTATGTCAAAGTAAAGAGGAGTGTCGTGAACGATGATGTTCAGACTTGTCAATGTTTCAAGTGATGATTTCGGCAACCTTATCAAGTCCTTTTCGCGAACATTAAACAAGTCAATAGTCTTATTTGCTATCTGAGAGGTGGCAAACGCCAATAGTGTTGACTCGTATTTGCTTGCGCCATAGACTTTCGCGTATATTTGTATTCCTGTCGATGTCTTGGTGACGTAAGACGAGTTGTTGCTTTTATTATACTGTCTCAACAACCTTTTGGCATAAATCAAGTCATCCACATTTTGGAATGGCAGTATAACATTAGTTGTGAATTGGGAATAATTGATGAAGTGCATTCCTGCCGTAGCCATCAGCCGATACATAAAGGTGTGGTAATCGGTAAAGGCATTGCCTGTATGCTCAAGGAAATAGTAACATAGCTGCTTGTTTGAGTATGTGTCTTTCCAATAGATATTCAAAGCTGTTGGAACACTTTGAATACTAGAATTCCTTCCCTCATATTTCCTTTCGGACAAAGTTACGTATGTACGTCTTCCATTGTATTCTACAATGACAAGTCTCCCTTTATTATAAGATGATGAATCTTCTCTGACAACGTAGTTTCCCTGCTGAGTTACTTTATAGCAGATGTCTGTCAGAACATCAGTAGTCAGAGAGTCTCTTATAGAGCCGGGTATCTTTTGACTGTCAGGTTTATAGGTTATAATTGCTCTCATGTCAATAGTTTTTTATCAGCACTTCACTTCGGTTATTATATCTTCCTTGGTGTTTGGGTACTTCGATAATATTATAGTTGTTGCTCTCCTGCCATAACATTACATCATCATTTAAATCATCGCCATTTTTGATTATGAACGAAAGCATGAAATTGACTCCTTTGTCATTAATCTCATTTATGAAGGACAGTAATTTGTGTTCTTTCTCTTTAGTCCATCCGAGGAAACCTCTCTTGCCGTCATTGTAGACGCCCAAAGTATTGGTATATGGAGGATCAAAATAGAAAAAAGAGCCGTGTTTGACGTATTTCATCAGTCTATCATAGCTGCCTGTTTCAAAATCTACGTGTTTCTCCTTTATTTCCCTTGAAAAGGAAATAAACTTTTCAAGCAATTTGTCATTAAAATACCTTGAGCCTGAAGGATTGTTAAACTCATGGTTTCCATTAAACCGTATCTGTTGCTGGAAACCATAAAGTATTGTCGTATACAGCATTATAGGATTTCTTTTGTCTAATGGCTGTGCATTGTAATCCGCCCGTATCTTATTATAAGCCTCCGCGTTGTTTGGTGACAAGCCATACTTCGTAATCAACTTATCAATGGCTTTCAGGTATTCGAGCGTGTCAATGTCGCGGAAGGATTGTAGCAAGCCCTCAACGAAATAATTGACATCATTGTAAATGACGCTCCCATCCACATTTACACCAACGTTAAAGCCCCCACCAAAGGCATCGACGAATGTGTCAATCTTGGTTTGCGGCAGGTTGTCCTTTATAAAGCAAACCATCTTTGACTTGCTGCCCGTATAGTTGAGAGGTGACTCATACACGACTTTGTACGCTGGTTTCTTCTCTATAAAGAATAAGTACTCCACATGACCGTCGCTGCCTTGACACTTTTTGTTGTTGTATTTTTTATAGTCTAAAACTTTACAACTATAAGTACCTTCTTTGCCATAGCGTTTAAAAGCAGCCTCTATATAGTCCTTAGACATAAAACCATCATTATTGTAACTCATAATGACATATTTGGCTTTTGTCTTGGCAAGGATATAGTCTAAAAGTATGTGGCTTTCATATTTTTTTGACCAGTCCGAACGCAATGGCGTTACAGGCCTTGAACCAGTAATCTTGCTTATGCTTGGATTATCATCCAGTATTAATGTCTCCAGCAGATGATATTGAGTCCCGTACTGGTTTTGGGTATAAGGCGGGTCAAGATATAATATGTCACAATCCACATCCTCTATGATGTTCTCAATACGGTCATTATGAATGTTTACATTGACAGGGCGATGGTCGTTAAACAAATCATCATAAACCAACGGCAAGATGCTTATCTTGTTATGTGCCCTTGGATCCCAATTCTTCAAGAATGCGCCATAAACCCCTGCGGTGTTGGAAACTTTCGAGACTGCTTCCAAAAGGCATCCTAAAAGATAAATATACTGTTCTTTGCTAATAATATTACCATCAAACCAGCTTTGTATTTTATGGCGGAAAAAATCTATTCGACCTGCATTTTCAGTAGTAAAATACATCCTTTCAGAATTTGCAGGAGAATAATTGTTGTAAAAGAAGCCATGCTCAATCGTCTTGTCAGCATTGAGATTACAGAACGGATTGAAGTCAAGGTTGTCAAACCTGATGTTTTTGCCAAAGAGCCGCGCAGCGGTAAAAGTCGTGCAACATCTGAGTATGTCGTTAATTTTCAAGTCATAATAGTCTTTAACGGCAAAACTGACAGCACCCATGCCACAGAACGCGTCAAAGAAAGTAAGTCCTTGCCTAAGCAACCCCTTCTCATTTAACAACTGAAGGATAGTTCCACTAAAACTGTCTTTACTGCCCAAATATCTCATTTTGTTATTATTATTTGATTTTTAGATGACTGGGTATGTACATATCCATAGTGCTTGTCTATGAAGTCAATGCCTTTGTAACGGCTAAGATAGCCAAAGCTCTGCTTCATATACAAACCGTATTTCTTCCCAAACTCGTAAATGAAAATCATCGTCCATTCGAGTTTTTCCTCATTGCTGTATTTCTTGTCCATCTTTATAGCTTCTTAGTTCTTCTATCAGTGTCTCGCCAATCTCAACGTGGTCTTCCGTGTCTATACCGTCCTCGTTGTGGGGTATGATAAGCTCATGCGGCGTTTGGATTTGCTATAGTCAGTCCTTGTTTTCGGTTGATGTGATTAGCGTGCTTACATCCACGTTGAGAATGCTCGCTATCTCTCCAAGCTGGGCAAGTGATGGCTGCGTCCTGTTGCTGCACCACCGCGACACAGTATTGACCGACTTGCCCAGTTGTTGGGCAAGCCATCCACTTTTCTTGTCCTTGTCGGCAAGCACGGCTTTTATCCTGTTGCGGACCTTCATTTCCGTTTTCTGTACCATATATCTTTTAGGTTTATGCCACAAATTTACGATTTTGTTTTCAGTTGGACAAGCAAACAGATGAAAAAGTGTAGTTTGAAGATGATAAATCATCAGATTAAGTCAATCAATATGAGGTATTCAAAGTTTTTGGAGTTCCATTGCTTATTTGTAGAACGTTGTCCAGTTAGTTGTATATTAATCAAGTTTTGGAAGCACATAATTCGTTGAAAGTCAATGACAGAGAAATCGTAGGGGCATGATTTATCATGCCCGAAACACTGAATTATTGCCAATGGCGGGCATGATAAATCATGCCCCTACATTTGATTAATCACAGGGCATGGGTGCAATAATAACGGCGCACAATGTTTGAATCATGATGCACTTTCCAGCGTTTATGCTGTTATTGGTTTGCTACGACACTATCTCTTCTTGCTTGTCGAAGCCAGATAGACGAGCAACACGGCCAGTGTGATGGTCTCCGACAGGGGCTCGGCAAGCCACAGCCCACGCCAACCGATGGCCACTGGCAGCAGGATGAAGCATGGTATGATCACGATGAAGCCGCGCAGGAGCATGAACATCGTGGCTGGCTGGTAGCGTTCCAAGCTCTGCAGATAGCCTATCAGCACCACGTTGAGGGTGAAGGGCAGACACGTGAGCAGAAACAGCGGCATGCCCGCCTCGCCGATGGCGTTGGCTGGTGAGCCTGTGTCGATGAAGAGGTTGACTATCTCAGGTGCGAACAGGAAGCCGAGGAGCGACATCAGCAGCCCCAACCCGCAAGCCAGACCCACCGACAGGTGCAGCGTCTGGCTGATGCGGCTCTTGTTGCCCAACCCATAGTTGTAGCTGACGATGGGCAGCGACGACTGGGCGATGGCGTTGCCGAACATGAATATCATCGGGAACAGGTAGCAAGCCACCGAGAAAGCTGCCACGCCGTCCTCGTGCATATAGTGCATGAATACGTAGTTGCCCGTGATCATCATGCAGCTGATGGCCGTTTCGGCAATGAACGTGGGCAGTCCGAGGCGGAGCATATAGCCGCAGTTGCGGGCTGTGAGCCTGATGGCTGTGGCACTGAACTTAGGCCGATAGAGCCGCAGCGTGTGGCTCCGTCGCAGAAAGTACCACACCACCATCAGCGTGCCTACGAAGGCCGAGATCGACGTGGCCACGGCTGCGCCGAAGATGCCCCACTGCAGGGGGAACACGAAGATGTAGTCGAGCACGATGTTGAGCATTGCGCTCACCATATTCACAGCCATGGCGTAGTTGGGCGAGCCGTCGAGGCGGATGGCGAACAGCCCAACCATGTTGACCACCATGAACAGCAGACAGGGGCTGACACCGACAAGATACTGGTGTACCATCGGGTAGAGCATGTCGCTGCCGCCAAAGAGGGCCGCCGTCTGGCGTGGGAAAACGTTTATCACCGTTAGAGCCAGCCCCATGAGCAGCAAGCCCACGGTGAACGCCTGGGTGACGTTGATGTTGGCCGCCTTGTAGTTGCCCTTGCTCAGGTGGACCGCCGCCACCACACTCACGCCGCTGCCAAACATCAGGGCGATGCCAGTGGCAATCTGAAACACCGGCGCGGCTATGTTGATGGCCGCAAGAGCGTCGCTGCCAACGCCCCGACCCACGAAGATGCCGTCGGCAAGATTGAGCAAAACCGACGAGATGAGGCCCAGCAGGGTGGGGAAGAACAGTTTGCGGAACAGGCGCGGCACGCGCATTTCGCCATAATCGAGTGCGTCTCTGTTGTCTCTCATTTTGCTTTCTTCTAATAGGGAGGCCAAAAAAATGGTGCTGCACAAGTTCCAACCGCCGAGCGTCGAATCTTATCCAGCACCATTTCCTATCGGTACCCTCCGATTAACAGGGTGCAAAGGTAGGACTATAAGTTTGAAACGCCAACTTGTTTAAGCTTTTTTATACCTTTTGATGGGTTCTCGGAACAGGCGGGCGACAATCCGTGCCACTTGCTCGAGCCCCAGCATGTCGTCAGTGTCGAAAGCTTCAATCTCGGCGCTGTCCACGTCGATCACGGCCACAACCTCACGGCCTCTGAACACAGGCGTAACAATCTCGGAGCGCGACTGCGACGAGCAGGTTATGTGGTCAGGAAACTTGCTCACATCGGGCACTACAATCGTCCTTCCCAAATCCCATGCCATGCCGCACACGCCCTTTCCCCTTGGGATGGTGTAGCAAGCCACCGGCCCTTGAAACGGGCCAAGCTCCAAATGGTTGCCGTTGACGATGTAGAACCCCACCCAAAAGTAATGGCCGAAGGCCTCCTTGAGCGCGGCTGCGACGTTGGCCAACGCTCCCGTCCGGTTGCTGACGCCCTCAATCAGGGCCTCTATTTGAGCCGAGACTTGCTTGTATGATTCTCGTTTCACGCTTCTATTGTATGTTGGTTGATGCTGAATTATAGTCTGCGGCACGTGTAGAAGTGTTGTCTGCCACGTGCGGCAAAACATTTCGGCACGTGCCAAAAGACATTTTGACACGTGCCAAAAGGTCAGAAACGGCCTTCTTCGAGTGTCCGGGGCTGTTGTCCCAGTGGATTAGAACGACATCATGAAGTTGAAGCGGATGCCCCACTCGTCGGCGTTGGGCAGGTGCTTGTAGGTGATGCGGCGCACGTAGTCGACACCGAAGAACTTGAATATGTTGTGCACGCCCACTATGGCCTCCCAGTAGGGCTGGTTGCTCATGATGTGGGTCTCCTCCGGCAGTTGGAAGAGAGTTGGGTCGTCGGGATGAAGCGTCGGGTTGTTCTTGCTTGTCAGGTGGCCCCACATGCCCTTCACACCGATGAACTCGCGCCATTTCAGCTTCTTGATGAGCGGAATGCGGTTGAATATTTTTCCGTTCAGGTCCCACAGCACGCTCCAGTAGACGTAGCGGTCGTTGAGAAACTCCATGTTGCGCATCAGGTTGAACGTCTCGTCGTTGACGTCGGTCAGGTAGCTGAGGCTGACAGGGGGCATGCAGAGCAGCGGGAAGGGCACCTTGTTCCACTGAGCGCGCCCGATGAGGTGCATGTTGACGTAGCCCCAGCTGCCGAGCCACTGCCGCTTGTAGAGCTTCAGCTCGGTGATGTTGGAGTTGTAGTCGCCGCCGAGGAAGCCCTTTACTCCAGTTGTGTGTGTCAGCTGCAGCTCCGGACTGTCGAGGTTGACGGGGTAGCGGCGTTGCTTTGTGTTGATGTAGGTCTGGTTGGGGCAGTAGCCTATCGTCGCGCTAAGCTCTGAGGTGTGGATTTTCGGCAATTCCACCCCGTCGCTGACGCGTATGAAGTGCAGGTCGCCGGCTGTGCGGTCGTTCTCTATCTTCACCGAGGTGAGGAAGTTGAGTCCGTAGTCGGTCTCGTACTTGAACTCCAGTTTGTGGCTCGAGTAGTAGTACATCTGTCGCACGGTCTGTGTGCGGAACGACTCAAACACGTTGTCCTTGTTGTTGGTCAGGTATTTGTCGGCCGGCGACATCAGGTCGTAAGTGTTGTAGAGCGTGAGCGACCGCTCGGGAAACTCGAACGGCGAGTTCTCCTTTTTGTTGAGCGACCATGTGAGTTCCGAGCCGTAGTACCACTTGTGGCTCTTTGTGCCATAGGCGGCAAAGCCTTTCCAGAAGAAGTGCGGGTTGAGGGCCGCCATGGTGCGTCCGCTGAGGCGCAGTCGGTAGCCGTCGACGAAGTTGTGGCTGACGATGGTGTTGACGGGGCCTATGTCGAACTTGCTGCGGTGGCCTGGCTTGCTGGTCTCCACGAAGTTTTCGGCCACCATCTTCAGCGTCAGTTGCAGCCATCCGAAGTTCTTGCTCTTGGTCAGCCGGTAGACGAAGTAGTCCATGTTGCTCTCGCCGCGCGTCAGGGGCAGTGCGCGCGCCTCGTCCCAGTAGCTTTCGCCACGTATGCGTGCGCTGGGCTCCTCCTTTCGTGGCGACTTGCCCTTGAGCAAGCGTGGCGGGTTGTCGTTGACAAACTGGTAGTTGCCCATGGTAGTGCTGCGCTTCACCACGAGGCGCGGCACGAGGGCGAGCAGCTTCAGGTCGGCTGTCATCTCGTCGCGGTTGAGCACCCACTGGCCGTTGGGCAGTTTGGCGAACGACTGGCGCACGATGAGGTTGTCGACGAAGTTGACGTCACTTTTCTTCGGTATCTGCAGCTCGCAGTATTTCACCTGCAGGGCCGTGTCCTTTGTTATGTACAGTTCGCCCTTGAAGCCGAAGTCCTGTTGGTTGGCGGGGTAGAAGAGCACGTGGTAGCAGCTGTCGCCCTTGTAGGCCACGGTGTCTTGTATGAAGTAGTGGTAGAACGATATTGCCGTCTTGCCTATTGGGCTTGGGAACGGGTATTGCAACAGGCGCACGTAGTCGTCGTTGATGTTGACGTCCTGAAACACCTCCTTGAGCATGGTGTTCACCATCTCGCCTGTCTGGAATATCTTGTTCACACCGCTGCTGCGCTGTCCGTCCAGTATGTCAAGCTCCCGCTTGGGGTTGCGGCGGTAGATGTGGCGGATGACGGTCTCGTCGACGGTCAGGGGCAGTATCAGTTTGGTGGAGTCGAGTGGCGACTGCTCCACGTGGTCGAGGTACCAAGGCTGCCGCTTGTGCTTTATGGTGTCGATGTTGTCTTGCGACATGGTGATTTTCTGATACTTCGTATACTCGTAGTAGGGCAGCAAGTCGAGGTGGGTCTCCTTCTTGTGCTCTATCACGCGGCGCATGAGCTCAACGGCGGGGTTGTTCTTGCGGCGGTAGCGCAGTCGGCGCGACTTGATGGTAACGCCTTTCAGCGCGGTTTCCGACGTCTTCAGCCTCACCACTATCTGCTTTCCGCTGATGTCGAGCGTCTGCTTGGCATA
Organism: uncultured Prevotella sp.; assembly: GCA_964602785.1. GTDB lineage: Bacteria > Bacteroidota > Bacteroidia > Bacteroidales > Bacteroidaceae > Prevotella. Next base: position 46,129 of record CAZRSL010000008.1, on the reverse strand, counting down.
GCCCACACTGCTCACGGTCATCTTCTTGCCTGGGTTTTTGGGCAGGGTGAAGTTGCCGTCGCCGTCGCAGCTGATGTTGAGGTTGCGGTCGTTGAGGTGTACGTTGGCGTAAGGCACGCCGTAGCCGTCGTCGGCGTCCACCACCTGGCCGGTGATGGTCTGGGCCGACAATGGCGCGATGGCCATGACCGTCAGTAGGAGTATCAGAATCTTTTTCATTTCAAACTGTTTAATGTCTCCTCGCAGAGGCGTTCGTGGCGGCGGTTCATGTAGAAGCACAATGCCGACATGACGACAATCTCGAAGAGGAAGTAAGCCCAGGGCAGGTCGAGCAGGCAGAGGGCGTAGAGCGCGATGGCACGGGTGTTGAACGTGAGTATGTTGGCCAGCCTGACCAGGGGCAGCGACCCGCGGCGGAACCGCTGCTTCAGCTCTGCGGGCACCTCCTCTGGCGTGGCGTACCTCCGTGCCAGCTCACGCTTCAGCTCCTGGAACCGTGGCGTCCACCGCTCTTGCTTGGCGGTGTAGCCGACGTAGGTCTTCAGAAAGGCCTTCCAGAGCACGTTGCCCTTCCATGGTGTCTGGTCGTAGAGCCGCTGTTGCTGCTCCGAGGTGTCGAGCTCGCTGCCCGCCTTGCCGTTGACCACGAAGAGGTGTATCTGGCGATAGTAGTCGGCCAGCCCGCACTGTCCGCTGTGGCACACGAAGCCTGAGACAAGGCAAAGTGCAAAAAGCGTGCCAGTGAGCACCCATGTGTTGGTGGCGTTGTCGGTCAGCCCCCACCACTCGAACTCTATCGAATGGTGGTAGTAGAAGCGTATGACGAGGGCGATGTAGATGGGGATGAACCACACCTCGCTTGCCGCGCCGTCGAGTATGCGCCCGAGGCGCGTCTTCTGGTTGGTCATGCGGGCCAGCTGGCCATCGGCACTATCGAGAAAGTTGGCCCAGGCCAGCAGCAATATGGCTATGAAGTTCATCAACAAGCCGTGGCCACCCGAATATCTCCAGCTGCCACTGACGAAGAACAGGGCGGCCGAGGCTCCGATAATCATGGAGAGGATGGTTACGCCGTTGGGGTGGACGTGCAGCTTCTTGAACAGCAAGGCCCAGAGGTAGCCGATGGGGCGCGTCCACACCTTGTCGAGCCATTCCTCGGTGTCGGCCGACTTGTAGGTGGCTCGGTAGCCCGCCTTCAATCTCTGCAATATGGATGTGTTATTGTTCTGCTTTTCCATAGTATTATGTGTTTAAGCATTCTTTTTCTGTGGCATCTTGGCCATGAGAGCCATGCCCACGATGTCCCATATTATCTCGCGCAGACGGCACACGATGCTCACTGTGAACCCGATGCCCGATGTGAGCCCCAGCCAGGCCGCCGCCATGGCATAGCCGCCCTCGCGCGAGCCGAGCTGCATGGGTATGAAGCCGAGCAGATTGGCAAAGAGCGACGTGAAGGCGAGCGCAAGGAAGCTGAGAACGAAGAGCAGGAGCAAGCCCCAGAAGCCGCTGCCCACACTGATGCCCAAAGAGAGGAGGATGAAGAACACCTCGAAGCTCTGCAGCAAGCGGCCTATGTACTCCAGGGCGAAGGCCTTGCGAAACGTGCGTGGGTTCTGGCCGCGCAGCTCGCTTATCTGTCTGTCGATGTTGACGATGGCCTCGCCATACTTGTCTTCCATCCTGCCAGCCCACCTGCGAAGCCCCGGCAAGTGGCCCAAGCCGTGGAGCAACTTCAGGATGAATCCGTTGCGATAGCCGATGCGGAAGATGTAGATGCCGCCGGCGATGAACAGCGCGCCGAAAAGCAGCATAATGGCTATGCCGACGTTGAAGCGCACCAGTCCGAACGCCGCCAGGCCCAAGAACACCACCAGCGCCGTGGCCCAGAACCAGAAGTGGGAGTAGATGTGCATCATGGCCAAAAGCAGCACCGACGAAGTGGCCCGCTGTGTGCCCACGCGCTCCTTCAGCTCCACAATCTTGTAAGGCTCCGAGCCGAGCAGTCCCATCGGTGTCAGGCTGTTGAGCGCAAAGCCAGTGATGGTCCACTTGTACATGATTGGCAGTCCGACGTGGCAAGGCCCTTGCCCCCGCAAGATGACGAGCCAGGCATAGGCGTTCATAAGATAGAGTGGAGCCCACATCAACAGCACCGCCACTGGCAGCCACCACGTCTGGAGCAATATCTTGCGCAGCTGCTGCCAGCTGACGTCGAAGGTGAGAAGCATGATGACGATGGATACGAGGCCGATGAGAAACATCAGTCGCTTGAATATCGTCTCGCCCGACGGGCGCTTGCGGATAGCCTCTGTCATGCTGCCGAATGTTATATTTTTCCTTTTTCGAGTGCAAAGTTCTTATTTTATTTTCAAAAACACGTATACTATTTCACCTTAAATATGTTCTAAATAACAAATATTTTGAAATTAAGACATAATATAAGAAAAACCGACTTTGGAAACGCAGTTTTTTCACAGAGTTTTCAACATCTTCTTCAGCTTTCGCTTCATCCTTTGCTTTGTGCTGCCCACTTTTCGGTTGACCATGAACGAGAGGACGATGTCGTCGAAACTGCGGTCTGACTTTTTGGCCATCGACTGTAGCACCACGAAGTTCTCGGTGGGGGTGAGGCCAAGTTGCTCGAGTGCCCGCGTCTCATCTTTCAGCGACAGCCGCGACTTCTTCAGCCGGTTGATGTCGACCATGGCGAAGCGGAACCCCTGTGGCGTGGAGTAGGCGAGGAAGTTGCCGGCGTTGAAGTCGCGGTTGGTTATGTGCTTGCGGAAGAGGCTTTCCACGAAGTTGAGGAAGTCGACGGCAAAGCGGCGGCGCAGGTTCTGGCTCGTGAGGCTGTTGTAGACTTCCCTTGCCGACTTGTAGGGCAGATAGCGCGAGACGAACCAACCCGTGTGGAAGAAGCCGTGCTTGTACTGCTCCACCCATGCCACAGGCTCGGCCGTCTCCACGCCAATGCAGCTGAGCCAGAGTGCGTTGTCGTAGGCTTGGCGCGTCTTGGGCTTGCGCAGCCACGTGTAGACAACGCAGTTGGCCAGGGTGGGGCGCTTGAACCGCTTCACCACAAACTGCTCGTCGCCGAACCTGACCAGCTCCACGGTGTTGCGGTTGCTGCAAAACACTTGCTCCACCTTGTAGTCGTGGGCTGGCAGATTGTGCATCTCGGCGGCGAGATAGTCGTACTTGGGATTAATCCTCACTTTAATCATACCCGATTACTCCTTGATCACCAGCAACATGCCCGGTCGCAGACCCGAACTCTTGTCGATGGGGCGGGCGCGTATTTCGAAAGTCTTCAGGTCGTAGCCCTCGTCTGGCTTCACCGCCTTCCACGTGGCATACTCGTCGAGGTCTTTCATATAGTACACCCGCATGCGGTACTCCTTCTTCATCGTGGGCGAGTAAGCGGTGATGTCAGAGCCAGGCTTTATGCCGCTGAGGCGGTCCTCGCTGATGTTGAACTTTCCCCAGATGTCGCTCAGCAGGTTGATGCTCATGATTGGTGATCCGTTGCTCACAAGTTCGCCTACGTGAGCGTAGATCTTGTCGACTTCGCCATCCACCGCGGCCACTTGCACCGTCTCTTTGAGCAGCGATCTGACCACGTCGACGCCGCTCTTGGCAGCGTTGGCTTGCTCTGCGGCCGAGCGTTTCTCTTCCTTGCGTGAGCCGTTGACGGCCATCTCATATTGGCTGCGGGCCGCGCCCACCTGCGCTATGGCGGCTTGGCATGCTGCGTCGGCCTCGTCGAGGCGCTGGGCGGTGGTTACTCCCTCCTGATAGAGGTTGTGGATGCGCTGATAGGTCTTCAGAGCAATGTCGCGTGCAGCCTCGGCTTGGCGCAGCAGCTCCGCCGCGGTTTGTATCTGTTCCTGGCGGCTGCCATTGTCAATCTTCTCGCTGATTGCCTTGGCCGCGCCCTCAGTGGCCTCGGCGGCTCGCTTCTGCGCCTCCATCTCCGGCATCTCGAGTACGACCAGTGTGTCGCCGGCGTGGACGTACTGTCCCTCCTCCACCATTATGCGGGCTATTCGTGCCGTCAGCTTCGACGACACACGGTATTCGCGCGCCTCCACCTGACCTTGCAGGTCTTCAGGCTCATTGCCGAAGGCGAAATATCCTATGAGCGCCACCCCTGTAACAACGATGAGGAATGACACTATTGCCATCACCACATTAAGGTGTTCGGCCTTGCTTGCGTTCTTTTCCATAATATCTACGGTTTTAGTTGTTCAATGTTCCCTTGGCCTTCCTCAGGTTGACTTGTGCCATCCTGACATCAATCTCGGCGTCGATCTTCTGCGAGTGGGCCTGCTGCCATGCCGTCTGCGCTTCCATCACGTCGGTGGTCTGCATAACTCCCTCCTTGTGGCCTATGGTGGCGCAGCGCAGGTTCTCGTCAGCGCTCTCCAGATTGTGGTTGGCCATGTTCAGCTTCTTGTAGGCCTCGTTCAGCCTGAACTCAGCCTGCTGAACTTGCAGCTCTATCTTCTCTCGCATGTCGTCGAGTGCCAGCTGTGTCATGGTGGTGGTGTTTTTTGAGGCTTGCACCTTGTGCTTGCCCTCGCCCCAGTTCCACAGCGGCAACCGAAGTGTCAGCCCTACGTGGAAGAGACCCGAGAATGTGTTGCGGTAGCCGTTGAGCACGTTGGGATTCGACATCAGGTAGCCGCCAGTGGCGAACACCTGTGGCAGAAACGCCGACCGCACCACCTTGGTGTTCTGCTTGCTCATGGCCACAGCGTCGCCCAGCATTCGCAGCTCGGGACGCTGGTCGAATCCTTGGGCTCCGTCGTCGTGCGTGTAGCCGCTGTCGGCATTCATTTTGTCCTCGTCGGCCAGATGGATGTCGGTGTTCAGGTCGAGGCCGCAAATCTGGCACAGGTGCATTCGCGCCAGCACGAGTCCGTCGCCCACCTGGGTCTGCGTCATCTCAGCCTCGTTCACCCTGACGGCCACCCTCAGTTCGTTGGCTCTTGTGGCCACTCCTTGCTCCAGCATCTTCGAAACATCGCTGTGCAGTTGCTTCACCAGGTCGAGATATTGATCGCTCAGTATCTGCTTCTGCCTCAGACTGACCACGAGCCAATAAGCCTGGTCGACGTCGTAATACATGTTCTGTGTCATCAGGTCGATGTTGTCGTCGGCCAGGTTGATGTTCAGGTCGGCCATCTTGTTGGCGGCCTTGATTGCACCGCCCATGTAGACGGGCTGCCTCACCATCACGTCGGCGGCAAACAGGTTGCGCGTGTTGGTGCGGAAAGCCTTTCTCAGCTCCTCGCCCGCACTGTTGACCGACGAGGCGAGGCTTGGTGCAATGCTGCCAAGCGTCTGTGCCTGTGCGGCGGTGATGACGCCACTCTGCACCAGACTTGGCAGCAGCGTCGACATGTCGCCCGTGAGGGTGGAGCCAAGGTTGTTGAGCGCGTTCTGCTGACTCTTGCTTAGCAATGAGAACTCGCGGCTCGTCAGTTGGTAGGTGCCCACAGCGTCGGCTTTGGGCAGATAGTCGGTGCGGGCGGCTTTCTGCATCTCCACGGCTTTGTCGCGGTTCACCCGTGCAATGTTCAGCTTCTTGTTGTTGTTGACGGCCAAAGCGCGGCACTGCTCCAATGTCAGCTCCTGTTGGGCGTGGCCCTGCAATGGGGCGAGCCACAATGCGGTTAGCGTCAGTGATAATATAATTCGTGTTTGTTTCATGTTCTCGTTTTATTTATATAGCATCTTGCGGATATTCTTGATGTAGACCCGGCACGCCGTCGCGAAGTAGACAGCCACTTGCGCCCATACACCGATGTAGAGTGGCGCTATGTCGTGCAGGTTGCAGCCCATGGTCATTATGCGCGGGTAGGCGTTCATGCCAAGCGACGAGGGGAAGAGATAGGAGAAATACTTCCAGAACACGGGCATGGCCGACGATGGCCACGACACGCCCGAGAGAAACACCATCGGCACCGACATGAACACGAAGATCAGTATGCAGTCTTCCCTGCGGTAGATGAACGATGAGAGCGTGATGGCGAAAAACGTGCAAGCTAATATGTAGGGTACGATGAAGGCCACGAACGTCCAGTAGTTGCCTATCTGTGGCAGATGGAACGTGTGGTTGACAAACGTCACCATGTAGACGGCGGCGATGAGGTAGATGGGCAGGTAGAACAGTGCCTTGCCCCACACTATCGGCATCACGCGCTTGTAGTGGTAGCTGAACGGGATTACCGAGCCCATGTACTTCTCGCGGGTGTTGCCCATCTCCATTCCGATGCCGAGCAATAGCGTCTGCTGGATGATGAGCATCAGTATTGGCGGGATGAGGAAGGCGGCAAATCCGGCTTGCGGATTGTAGAGCGAGATGTGGTCGTAGAGTATCGGCATCTTCGTGATCTCCTCGTCGCGGGTTGTGGCGGCGCCCACGTGCTCCACCTTGATGTTGTTGTTCATCTCGAGCGACACGTCGGTGCAAGCCAGTAGCAGAGCCTTGTAGTAGAGCATGGAGCCCATGTCGCAATAGAGGCCCACGCTGGTCTGCTCGCCCTGCTGGAGGTCGTAGTTGAACGATTCTGGTACCCTGACGATGCCGTAGGCGTTGTGCCGCTTTATCTGGTCGACGGCCTCGGCCATTGATCCGTAGGTGCCCACCACGCGGGCGTCGGGGGTGGCGTCCACCTTGCTGATGAACTCGCGCGACAGGGGTGAATCGCACTGGTCGACCACCGCTACCGGCACGTCGCGGCACACCTCGTTGGTGTAGACATAGCTGTAGAGCAGAGGATAGGCTAAGGGCACGAAGATGATGAAGATGAGTATGCCCTTGTCGCGGAGCACCGTGCGGCACTCGTCATACCATATATATATTGTGTCTTTCATGTTATGCCAGGTATTTGAATTTCTTGAAAGCCTTGTGATAGCGCGGCAGCACAAGCAGTGGCAGGGCCATGAACCCCACCAAGACCATCACCGAGGGCCACACATACTGGAGCGAGAACCCGTCGAGGCAAGAGTTGAGGTAGATGAGGTAGTAGTGGCGCAGGGGAAACCAAGCGGCCAGAAACCTCAGATAGGGCGACATGGCTGTGGCTGGGAACGTGAAGCCCGCGAGCGAGAACGAGAGAATGCCCCACAGCGAGCAGATGCACATTGCCAACCGCATTTCGCCGGCCATAAGCCCGAAGAGGAAGATGCCGAATCCCTGGCTCGCCACCACCGTGAGCACGCCCAAGCCCATCATCATCGGCAGTCCGCAGTTGCACGGGTAGCCTAAGTAGCAGAAGAACCACACGTCCATAAACCATACCACAATGGTGTAGATCACCGTCTGCGGCAGCAGCTTGGCGGCCAGAGCCAGCGCGGGACTGCGCCCAGACGCTATGTAGAGCCACGTCTGCCTCTGCTGTTTCCACTCCAGGCCGATGGTGTAGGTGGTGGTGAGCATTATGAGCAGAATGATGATGCCCGGCACGAGCATGTTGCTCAGGTAGACTGAGTAGTCGAGAAACGAGTTCTTCATCGGGTGGGTCTCTATCACGATGGGCTGCAGCAGTCCCATCACCCTGTCGTCGCGTATGCCGTGGCCCCACAGCGAGCTGCGCGTCAGTGCCAGTCCGGCCAGTACCGAGGCGGTCTTAAAGTCCTTCATCAGCAGGTTGCCAGGCACGTAGTAGGCGTCGTTGGTGTAGAACGAGATGGTGGGCTGGCGGCTCGACTCACAGTCGCGGGTCAGTCCTTTCGGTATGTAGAAGAATGCGTATATGTCGCCCCTCTGCATCGCCTTCCGTGCGTCGTGGAAGTTGTGGTAGACATACTTCACGTCGGTTTCCTCGAAGGCGTTGAGCAGGCGCACCACAATGCGCGTAACGTGGGTGTTGTCCTCGTCGACTATCGCCGCGGGCAGCCTTGTGGGCAGTCCCTTCAGCATCAGCGTGGTGAAGAACAGGATGCACACCATCGGCGCTATGATCATGCAGTAGAGGAACACTGGCCGCTGGCTGTACATGCGCAGTTCACGGCGGTTGATTAGTATGAACCGTTTGCGTGCCCGTTTTATCTTGTCTATCATATTCATTTTCATTAGCCTTGTATGTTTGCCCTCCGAAAATTGACCAAAATAAGCATCATCATCTGCAACCGCAAAGTGCAAGGCCATGATTCATCATGCCCGTTTCTGTGGCTGATTTGCGGGCATGATAAATCATGCCCCTACGTTCGGGTGCGGATAATCATATTTTCTTTCATTTTTGATTGTTTTTAGAGCATTAGAGCAGCAGCACCGCCGATTCGCCGCCGTGTGGACTCTTTAGCTTCTTCACAGGTGTGGCCCTAATGTCGAACACCTTCAGGTCCAAGTCTTCCAGCGCTCTTGTGGCTTTCCATGCGGCGAAGTTGCCGGCGTTGTTTATTCGGGTTATCTTGGCCACGACAGTGTCGCCCGACGCTGGCCGATACACTCTGACTGTCTGTCCATAGTCGATGCCACGTAAGTGGTCCTCGGTCATGTAGAACGAGAACCACGCCTCGTCGGTCTCCACGTTCATAACGGGTGCGCCGGTGCCTACTATCTCGCCCGGCTCTACAAACACCTCGGTTACCACCCCGTCCATCGGCGCTGTCAGCACTGTCTCCTCAACAAAGCTCTTCACCTCGTCCACCTTTGCCTTGGCGTTTCTCACCACGGCCCGCGAGGCTTCCTTTTCCTCGCGCCGGGCTCCGTCGAGTGCCATCTGGTATTGCTGCCTAAGGGCTTCGGCTGCCGCCACCGCTGCGTCGTAGGCTGCCTTGGCCTCGTCGTATCGCTGGCCGGTGATTACTCCCTCTGCGTGGAGAGCCTCCATGCGTCGGTAGGTCTTCTCCGTTATGCCCACGTTGGCCATAGCTTGCTGCCACCGCTGGTAGGTGCTGCGTGTCAGCTCCTCGCGCGTGCCATTATGTAGCATCTCGTCGTTGGCCTCGGTGGCTTCCTGAGTCGACTGTGCCGCCCGTTCCAGTGCGTTCACCTCTGGCGCGGTGAGGTAGGCCAGCGTGTCGCCACGCCTCACGCGGTCGCCTTCTTTCACCGTCAGCCTCACCACGCGGCTCGCCACCTTTGTGGCCACGCGATAGTCTGTGGTGTCTAATTGCCCTTGTATTGTCGGCTCGTGTTTTGGCAGGCAGAGGCCGACAATGATGGCCGTGATGATGGCTGCAAGCAGGATTACTGCCGTCAGCAGCACTGGTGTGCGAAAAATGATTTGTGATATTCTTCTTCTGTCCATATTCGTGGTTTTCTTACCTTTTCGACTGCAAAGTTTGCCTTTTTCCTGCCAATATTGGTGTTCAATGTTTCTCTATTATTCTGTAAAATGTAAACGCATTGCCAATTAGAACATTAAAAAGGAAAAACGGAACACTCGAATTGTCAAATTGTTCATAACTTTGCAGCACCAAACAACAACTCATCATGAAAAACAGCAAACCCGAACTGAAGGAAGTGAGTCTTGAGGACTTCAATTTGAACAGTCCTCTTGTGGATTATTTCGACGGCGACATTGCCATAATCGACAACATAAAGGAGCTGACAAACATAGCTCCCATGTATGCCAAAATGAACTTCATCACGCTCTGTACCCATGGGCGCATACAGTTCAACATCAACGACACGCCGCTGATGCTGCAGGCGCAGCAGATATTGCTCAGCGCGCCGTATGTCATACTCGACAACTACCTCTTCAGCCCCGACTTCGAGTGCAAGATACTCTGCCTTAGCGACGACATAATCCACGCCATGCTCGGCGAGCAGGTGAACACGTGGAACCTCTCGGTCCACAACCAGCGCACCAACATAATAAAGCTGCCAGAGGAGGAGCAGGAGCAGTTCATCTACTACTACGAACTTATCCGCTTCAAGCTCGACCATCAGGAGCGTCGCAACAGCACCGTGGCCATCCAGTCGATTATACAAGCCATGCTTCTCGACGTGCTCTACCTGATGGACGACGGCACCGCAAGCGAAAAAGTGGAGGCCGCGTCGCATGGCAAGGCCCTCTTCAACGACTTCCTTCGACTGCTCGCGGCCAAGGACGTGAAGCATCTGCCGGTAGACGACTACGCCTCCGAGCTGCACATCACGCCAAAATATCTCACCATGCTCTGCTCGAAGTACAGCGGCCGCCCCGCCTCCGACTGGATAGTGCAGTACACCAAGGAGGACATACGCTACAACATTCTCCACACCGACTTCTCCATCAAGGAGATAGCCGCCCAGCTCGGCTTCCCCAACGTCTCGTTCTTCGGCAGCTACGTGCGCCGCCATTTTGGCATGTCGCCCACTCAGCTGCGCAACCACAAGGCCGAGAACAGCCTTTGAGTCCTCCGCCAATGGTCGGCAGGCCTAAGACGGCAATGGCAGTGATTTTTTCAATTTCACTACATAATTATATCATTCTTCATCAACGATTGTTTCACACAGCGGAAGGGCACTTCCGAAGTGTGAAACTTTCTTGTTTCCAATTGAAGCTGAAGTCTTCTACAGGTCGAAAACTTGTGTCCTTTCGTCTCCAAACAAATGAAGTTCAATCGCAAAGGAGACCCATTTCCAGTTTTTGACACGTGTGAAAAACATTTTTGACACGTGTGAAAAACATTTGCGGCACGTGTGAGAAATGTTCACGGCACGTGTCGCAAACAGGAAAAGGAATGTTTTGTGAATATTGGAAACGCCATTTCTGCCGATTGTAGAGGCATAGGCAAATCAAGTTTCGGAAGTTTCGGAAGTTATGCAATGTAATGTGATGTGTTTAAGCACATTACAACATGTAGGGGCATGATTTATCATGCCCGCCATTGACAATAATCCAGTGTCGTGGGCATGATAAATCATGCCCCTACGATTTCACAACCATTGGCTTACAATGAATTATGCACTTCCGAAACTTGAGCAAAGCAAACGAAAAGAGGCGCGTGGACTGAAATCCACACGCCTCTTACAGTGTTATCAACTTATGCTCCAACCAATCCTCGGCTGTTCATTATGGCCTCGCCATAAAGTGTCATGGCCTCATGATAAGTCTTCGCAAACTTTCTCAAATTCTTCTCAAAGTATTCAATCAACTTTTTCATAATCATTTTCCTTTCTTCTTTAAGTTTTACTTAATCCCAGTCTCTTCTCAGAGACCTGCAATCTTTTTACCTTTTTCTGTTTCTTGTTCTCAAATCACAGTGCAAAAGTAGTTCCTTTTGGGGGTATAAAAGCACGTTTTGGTTGATTGTGTGCGCTAACAGCCCGTTTTTTGACCCTCGTCAATTAATGTCAGCATAATCGGTAAATATGGCACAATAGCACCAGAAACCACGGTTTGACATACATTTTTTATTGCGTGTGCGTATTTTTCCAAACAATTTCACGCCCTATCTTAGGCCTATTATGCCTATTAGGCCTAAGAAACAGGGATGGTAAATCATGCCCAAGCGGATGAGAAATTACATTTAATATAATGTATTGTCATTTTTCCAATCTAAATTTTCCAATGTTAATTATTAGTAGTACCTTTGCAGGGAATAAAAAATAAGGCATGTTCTTTATGAAGAAAAGAAGATGGCACTGCCTGAAGGGGCAGGAGCCGACAGCGTTGGATTTGAAGATAATGGACTTGGAGAAGCACGGCAAGCTCGTGCCCACCCGCGACATGATAAAGACCCCGGAGCAGATAGAGGGCATACGCCGCGCTGGCAAGGTGAACACCGGTTGCCTCGACGCAGTGGCGGCGGCCATTCATCCGGGAATGAACACCCAGGAGATCGACGACATCTGCATGCAGTATTGCAAGGACAACGGCGCCCATCCCTCGTGCCTCAACTACGAGGGCTTCCCCAAGAGCGTCTGCACGAGCATAAACGAGGTGGTCTGCCATGGCATTCCCAAGAAGGAGGATGTGCTCCGTGAGGGCGACATCGTGAATGTGGACATGACGCTCGATGTCGATGGCTATTATGGCGACGCCTCGCGAATGTTCATCATCGGAGGACACACCACGCCGGAGAAAGAGCAGCTGGTGAGGGTTACCAAGGAGTGTCTCGACCTCGGGGCCGCGGCCGCCAAGCCTTGGGGCTATCTTGGCGACATAGGCGCGGCCATACAGAAGCACGCCGAGAAGTATGGCTACGGCGTGGTGCGCGACCTTTGCGGCCACGGCGTCGGCCTTGCCATGCACGAGGAGCCGGAGGTCCTGCACTACGGCCACCGCGGCACGGGCATGGTGCTTGTGCCTGGCATGGTGTTCACCATTGAGCCGATGATCAACATGGGCACGTGGCGCGTGTTCATCGACGCTGACGACCCGTATGGCTGGGAGGTGATCACTGGCGACGAGAAGCCCAGCGCACAGTGGGAGCACACTTTCCTGATGACCGACCACGGGGTGGAGGTGCTTTCCTATTGATTGGGCCCACAATAGTTCCACATATATTCATGTTTCTAAGGCAATGCAGTGTTCTGTCAGTAAAAACAACTCTACATGTATGGGTATGATAAATCATGCCCCTACGATTCTGCAGCCTTTGGTTTTCAATAATTATATATATTATTGACATTATGGACAACATATATATATTAGGTATTGAGTCGTCGTGCGACGACACGTCGGCTGCCGTCTTGCGCAACCGCGTGATACTGAGCAACGTCACCGCGTCGCAAGAGGTGCATAAAGCCTACGGCGGAGTGGTGCCGGAGTTGGCTTCGCGGGCCCACCAGCAGAACGTGGTGCCAGTGGTCGACCAGGCCATCAAGCGTGCCGGCATCACCAAGGAGCAGCTCTCGGCTGTAGCCTTCACGCGCGGGCCGGGTCTTATGGGGTCGTTGCTCGTTGGTGTCAGCTTTGCCAAAGGGCTTGCGCGAAGCCTCGAGATACCCCTCATCGACGTAAACCACCTGCAAGGCCATGTGATGGCACACTTCATCAAAGAGAGCGACGACGACAAGCATCAGCCGCCGTTCCCGTTTCTGTGCTTGCTCGTCAGCGGTGGCAACTCGCAGATAGTGAAGGTGAACGCCTACAACGACATGCAGGTGCTCGGCCAGACCATCGACGACGCGGCAGGCGAGGCCATCGACAAATGCTCCAAGGTGATGGGGCTGGGCTATCCAGGTGGTCCCATCATCGACCGGCTGGCCCGTCAGGGCGACGCCCACGCCTACAAGTTCTCGGAGCCTCACATTCCGGGGCTCGACTACAGCTTCTCCGGGCTGAAGACATCATTCCTCTACAGTCTGCGCAAATGGATCAAGGACGATCCCGACTTCATAGAGCACCACAAGGAAGACCTGGCCGCAAGCCTGGAGTTCACCGTGGTCGACATTCTGATGAAGAAGTTGCGCATGGCCGTCAAAATCACCGGCATCACCCATGTGGCCGTGGCTGGTGGCGTCAGCGCCAACACTGGGCTGCGCAACGCTTTCAAGGCGCATGCGGCGAAATACGGTTGGACCATCTACATTCCGCGCTTCAGCTACACCACCGACAACGCGGCCATGATAGCTTGTGTGGGAACTTTCAAATACATCGACCACGACTTTGCGTCGATCGACTTGCCCGCTTTTTCAAAGGTAACATTCAAATAACATCATAAACCAAGATTATGGAATTCGAGACAAAAATACTTTCACGCCAGATAGGCGACATTCTTTACGAGTCGGGACTCACTGTTGGCACTGCCGAGAGCTGCACCGGAGGCCGTATAGCCGAGGCCATCATCGCCATACCCGGGGCGTCAAACTACTTCAAGGGTGGGGTGGTGAGCTATACCAACGAGATAAAGGAGCGGCTGCTCGGCGTCAGCGACAAGACGCTTGAGGAGCACACCGCCGTGAGCGAGCCGGTGGCCGTGGAGATGGTGGAGGGAGCCGTTGACGCTCTCCAGACCGATTTCGCCATCTCGGCCACAGGACTGGCAGGCCCGGGCGGCGGCACACCCGAGATACCCGTGGGCACTATATGGATAGGGTATGGCCGTAAGGGCGACGTGCGCACGGAAAAGTTGGAGGGCGACTTCGGGCGCGACATCAACCTGGCCATCGCCACCAACAAGGCGCTCAAGCTCTTCCTCGACTATCTGAAGGAGCAGAACATCGGCGAGGAGCACGCAGCCGTGTGAGCGAAGAAAAAATCGCAGGAAAAGCATTGTCATACAGAAAATTATTAGTAATTTTGCACCCGATTCGGGCAAAGAGTGCCCGGACGCAAGTTTAACAACATAAAGTCTAACTTTATTAATTTAATTATTTTATTATTTTTATGTCAGATTTAAAGAACGTACAACCGTTGGCAGACTTCAATTGGGACGAGTTTGAGAACGGAGGCAAGGCACAGGTGGAGAGGGCAGCCGAAGAGCAAGCCTACGACACCACCCTGAACAAGATTCAGGAGCACCAAGTCGTGGAGGGCACTGTTACCTCCATCGACAAAAAGGAAGTTGTGGTCAACATCGGCTACAAGAGCGATGGTATCATCCCGTCTTCCGAGTTCCGTTACAACCCCGACCTGAAGGTTGGCGACAAGGTGGAAGTCTATGTCGAAAACCAGGAGGACAAGCGCGGCCAGCTCGTTTTGAGCCACAAGAAGGCACGCCTGCAGAAGAGCTGGGAGCAAATCAACAACTCTTACGACAACGACCAGGTCATCAATGGATTCATCAAGAGCCGCACCAAGGGTGGCATGATCGTCGACGTGTTCGGCATCGAGGCCTTCCTGCCCGGAAGTCAGATTGACGTTCATCCTATACGCGATTACGACGTGTTTGTGGGCAAGACAATGGAGTTCAAGGTTGTGAAGATCAACCAGGAGTTCCGCAACGTTGTCGTCAGCCACAAGGCTCTCATCGAGGCCGAGCTCGAGGCTCAGCGCAAGGAGATCATCTCCCATCTGGAGAAGGGTCAGATTCTGGAGGGCACCGTCAAGAACATCACCACCTACGGCGTGTTTGTCGACCTTGGCGGCGTAGACGGACTCATCCACATCACCGACCTGAGCTGGGGCCGCGTCAGCGATCCTCACGAGGTTGTCGAGCTCGACCAGAAGATTAAGGTCGTCATCCTCGACTTCGACGAGGAGAAGAAGCGCATAGCCCTTGGCCTGAAGCAGCTCACGCCGCATCCATGGGACAGCCTCGACCCGAACCTGAAAGTGGGCGACCACGTTCATGGCAAGGTGGTTGTCATGGCCGACTATGGCGCATTCGTGGAGATTCAGCCCGGTGTCGAGGGCCTCATCCACGTCAGCGAGATGTCGTGGAGCCAGCACCTGCGCTCTGCACAGGACTTCCTCAAGGTGGGCGACGAGGTGGAGGCTGTCATCCTCAGTCTCGACCGCTCCGAGCGCAAAATGAGCCTCGGTCTGAAGCAGTTGAAGGAAGACCCATGGGAGAACATCGAGAAAAAGTATCCTGTCGGCTCTCGCCACACCGCGAAAGTGCGCAATTTCACCAACTTCGGCATCTTCGTTGAGCTGGAGGAAGGCGTCGACGGCCTGATTCACATCAGCGACCTGAGCTGGACAAAGAAGGTGAAGCACCCGTCGGAGTTCACCAAGGTTGGCGCTGACATCGACGTGATTGTGCTTGAGATCGACAAGGAGAACCGTCGCCTCAGCCTCGGCCACAAGCAGTTAGAGGAGAATCCATGGGACAAGTATGAGAAGATCTACACTCCTGGCTCAATCCACAACGGCAAGATCACACAGATGATGGACAAGGGTGCCGTGATCACTCTCGATGAGGGTGGCGAGGGCTTTGCCACTCCTAAGCATCTGGTGAAGCAGGATGGTAGCAACGCCCAGCTTGGCGAGGAACTTCCGTTCATGGTGATTGAGTTCGTCAAGGACACACGCCGCATCATCCTGTCGCATTCGCGCACATTCGAGGATGTGAAGGACGAGCGTCCGTCGCGCCACCACAGCCCCAAGAAGGAGCAGGCACCGCAGATTCAGAACATTGCGGCCGGCACTTCGCTTGGCGACCTCGGTGTGCTTGCCGACCTGAAGAAGAAGATGGAAGAGGGCAACAACAAATAAGCCAAGCCCTTACCAATTGGTATAAGAAAAGAGGGATGCAACTCATTCTGAGTTTGCATCCCTCTTTTTTTGATTTATCATGCCCGTGAATTGCCATCAGAATGGCAATCCCACAGCGAAGTGGAAAGTGAAGTCGCGTCCCCACTTGGGGTGGGCGATGGGGTAGTGCTCATGGGTGGTGGTGTAGGCGGGGTTGATGGCCTTCATGCCCATGTCGGCGCGGAGGATGAAGTAGCTCAGATTGAGCCTGATGCCTATGCCGTAGGCCACCGCCAACTGGCTCAAGAACTTGTCTATCTTGAATTGGCCGCCCGGTTGCTCGGCGTATTCACGCAGCGTCCATATATTTCCGGCGTCGATGAAGAATGCTCCGTCGAACTTCCAGAACAGGAATGTGCGCATTTCGGCGTTCAGGTCGAGCTTCATGTCGCCAGTGTGGTTGATGAAGTCGATGCGCCCATCGGTTCCCTTGAACTTTCCCGGGCCAAGCGAGCGCACCGACCATCCGCGCACCGAGTTGGCGCCACCGGAGAAGTATCGTTTCTCGAATGGCAGAATCTTGCTGTTGCCGTAGGGGTAGGCTATGCCGAAGTCGGCGTGCAGTGCCAGCGTGTTGCGGCCCGTGAAGTTGAAGAGGTGGGTGTAGTCGAAATCGAATTTGGCATACTGCGCGAATGCTATGTTGAAGAGTGTGCTCTGCCCCTCGTTGTTCTTCTTGAAGTTGGCCAGCCGCGACAGTCCGTAGAGCAGGTTGCCCGATGTCTCCACGTTGGCCTTGAAGGCGTTGTTGTTGTCGTGGTAACTGATGCCAAATCCCAGTTTCATTATGAACAAGTCGTCGTAGTTGTAGCGCAGTATGGCGTTGCGGTTGCTGACGCTGTCGAGGTAGTCGTGCTTGAAGGTGGCCGAAATCCAAGGCATGTAGACATAGTTCAGGTCGAGCACGTCGAGCTGGAATGTGGTGTGCTGGTGCTTGCTCGCCCACTTGTAGCGCATGGCGGCTGAGAAAAGCCGGCGGTGGAACTCCGGGCGGTTCTGCATATTCCAGCTCATGGCGAACTCGGTGCTCGCCGTTTGCCGCCGCTTGAACTCTGAGCTTAGCAGAGGAACGACAAGGCGGGGCAGTTGCAGGCTCATTTCGGCATTGTACTCCTCATAGTTGCTGTTGTCGTAGCCCTCTAACCCCCTTATGGCCTCAAACGCGCCGCGTAGTTGCAGCGTGAAAAGCTCGCTGCCATGGAACAGGTTGCGGTTTTGGTAGGTCAGTTTGGCCGCAACTCCAAGGTCGCCCGAAGTGTTGGTTCCCTCTGGCTCGAATGAGATGGTGTTGGGTTTGTTGGTCGACACCTGGATGTTGCAACCCAGTGCGCTGTCGCCTTGCAGGGGCGTGAACTTGATGTTGGTGTACTTCACCGCTCCCAATCGCCCGAAGTTGTTGTAGGTTCGATTGAGTGCCGACTGGCTGAAATACTGGCCGGGTATCATTGCCGTGTTGTGCTCCAGCACCTTTTTGCGGATGTGGAGTCCAGTGCTGTCGCCTGGCAGATAGTTGATGTAGGCCAGCTTGAACCGAGGGTGGATTGTGTCGGGGTCGTTGCTCCGCTGCCTGTATTTGTGCAGATGCAGCACCACGTCGATTTGCTTCTCTCCTGCCACAGAGTCGGCGGTGTAGTCGATGAAGTCCTTGTGGAAAAGGAAGTAGCCGCGGTCTTGCAGATAGCTCGTTATCTTGGTGCGCTCATTGTCGAGAGAGCTCACGGTGAACGGCATTCCCTCAGCTTGCCGGCCACTCGCCCCCGCGATGTAGGGCTGCAGCACCTTGTCCACCGTGCTGTCCTCGATGCTGTAGTCGAAGTTGCGTATGGTGTAAGGCGTGCCGGGGTGGAGCTGGTATACAACTTTGATTTTCTTGCCTTTCATCCGAGTTTTCAAGTCGACATTGGCTTCGAGGTAACCCATGTTGTGGAGGGCGGCAAGCAAGTCGTCGCACGTCTGGCGGGCTTGCAGCGAGTCGAAAAGCACTGGCTCCTCGCCCATCTTGCGCAGTGTGCGGTTCATCCATTTGGTGGTGTCGCGCCCTGAGAGGGAGCGCACTGCCAGCGGCACTTTCAGCAATGAGAACCAGCGCGAGTTGGGGTGCTGGCGAATGAACGGCTCAAGCGTCTCGGTGCTGATGCTCTTGTCGTCGCATTCTATCTTGGCCGAGCTCAAGAGGTGCTTGCCTGCAGGTATGAACTTCGACGACGAGCATGCCGCCAACGCCATGACTGACAGGGCTGCCAGCCATACGCCGGCAGTTTGCTTGGCCTTGTGCCAACGGTTGCTTGTCTTAAAATAGTGCGACATGATTGCAAAGATACAAATTTTTTGTTAACTTTGCCACATGTTATCCAAAAACAAGCTAAAATTGCTGCGAAGCCTTGAGACCAAGAAAGGCCGGACCAAGCATCAGCTCTTCATGGCTGAGGGGCCAAAGGTGGTGGGCGACTTGATAGCGGCGGGTTTCCAAGCCGTCGAAACCATTGATGACGCCGACGATGTGGCCAAGGCGAGCCTGTTGCAGCACCCCCAAGGCGTGATTGGCATATTCCAGCTTCCCGCCTCGCCAGTTTCAGCTGCCATCCCCGCCGACCGGTTGTCGCTCGCCCTTGACGGTGTACAGGATCCCGGCAACCTCGGAACCATCATCCGTATTGCCGACTGGTTTGGCATAGCCGACATATTCTGCTCCCACGACACGGCTGACTGCTGGAATCCGAAAGTGGTGCAGGCCACGATGGGCAGCATAGCGCGGGTTTCAGTCCACTACGTTGACCTTGCAGCGTCCATAGCGGCCTTGCCTGACGCTTTCCCTGTGTACGGCACGTTGCTCGACGGCGATGACATTTATAAGTCCGATTTGTCGGCCATGGGGCTTGTGGTGATGGGCAACGAAGGCTCTGGCATCTCACTGCCCATCAAGCAATTGGTCAACCACAAGCTTCTCATTCCCAACTATCCCGCCGGCCGTCCCACCGCCGACTCGCTCAATGTGGCTGTGGCCACAGCCATCGTCTGCAGCGAATTTAGGCGCAGAATGTAATCCCACATTTTAAATAATAAATACCCAACCGAAGTGAACTGCAACAACATTAAACTTCTTATCATGCTCACCTGTATGGCATCCACATCAGCCAAAGCTCAAACCCTGAACTACCCGGAGGCTCCCCACGACAACACTGTCGACACTTACTTCGGCCAGCAGGTGGCCGACCCGTTTCGCCCACTTGAGGACGACAACAGCCCGGCCACCGAGGCTTGGGTGGAGGCCGAGAACAAGTTGACGCGTTCTTACCTTGACAAGATGCCACAGCGAGGCCAATATCTGAAACGGTTGAAAGAAGTCGTCAACTACGAGAAGGTCTACACCCCATTCTTCCAGCATGGCAAATGGTATCAATATCGCAACAACGGCTTGCAAAATCAGTCGGTGCTCTACCAGATGGACAAACTTGGCGGAGAGCAGCGCGTCTTCCTCGACCCCAACAAGCTCAGCGACGACGGCACGGTGGCGCTGAAGAGCATTTCCTTCTCCCACGATGGCCGTTATTTCGCCTACGTCATCTCGCGCAGCGGCTCCGACTGGGAGGAGATATATGTCATGGATGTTAGCACAGGCCAGCTTCTAAGCGACCACATCACTTGGGCCAAGTTCACGAGTGCCGCCTGGCAGGGCCACGGCTTCTACTACAGTGCCTACGACGCGCCCGAGCAAGGCCATGAGACATCGGCTAAAAACTCGGTGCAGAAGATCTACTACCACACGCTGGGCACTCCGCAGTCCTCCGACGTGCTGTTCTATCAGAACCCAGTCTATCCGCTCCGCTTCTACGGTGTCGATGTCAACCGAGAGGAGACGATGATGTTCCTCTACGAGTCGGGCATGGACCAGGGCGTCAACCTCTATGTGCGCGATTTGCGCGTGCCCAATTCGCAGTTCATCCAGATGACTGCCGACGCGTCGAAGAACTACACACCGATAGAGCAGATGGGCGACAGCATCTTCATCCTGACCAACGCCGGCGCCGAGCGCAACCGCATAATGGTGGCCGACATCCACAAGCCGGGCTACACCGACTGGCAGGAACTCGTGCCTGAGGGCGACGCAGTGCTCGACGACGTGACCTTTGTCGGTGGCGACAAGATTGTGCTCAGCTACATGAGGGACAATTGCAGCGAGGCTTTCCTCTACGACATCAACGGCAAGATGCTGCGCAAAGTCGACCTCCCCGGTGTCGGCAGCGCCTCTTTCAGTAGCAAGCGCGAGCGTCCTGAGTGCTTCTACTCATTCGCTTCCTACACCGTCCCCACCACCATCTACCAGTATGACATCCCGAGTGGTCGAAGCACATTGCTCAGCCAGCCCCGCGTGGCTTTCCGCACCAGCGACTACACCAGTGAGATGCAGTTCTACACCAGCAAGGACGGCACGCGCATTCCCATCTTCCTCACCTACAAGAAAGGCTTGAAGCGCAACGGCAAAACGCCTGTCCTGATGTACGGTTATGGAGGTTTCAACATCACCTACCCGCCTTATTTCTCAGCCATGCGGCTGCCTTTCCTCGAGAGTGGCGGCATCTATGCCTACGTGGTGCTGCGTGGCGGCGGCGAGTATGGCGAGAAATGGCATCTGGCCGGCACCAAGATGGAGAAGCAAAACGTGTTCGACGACTTCATCGCCGCCGCCGAATGGCTCATCAGCGGGAAATACACCGACAGCGACCATCTTGCCATAATGGGCGGAAGCAATGGCGGATTGCTCGTCGGGGCTTGCATGACGCAGAGGCCCGACCTGTTCAAGGTGTGCATACCCGAGGTTGGCGTCATGGACATGCTGCGCTATCACAAGTTCACCATTGGTTGGAACTGGGCGCCCGACTACGGCACGAGCGAGGACTCGAAGGAGATGTTCGACTATCTGCGTGGTTATTCGCCCCTCCACAATCTCCGCCCTGGCACGAGCTATCCCGCCACGCTCGTAACCACTGCCGACCACGACGACCGCGTGGTGCCGGCCCACTCGTTCAAGTTTGCCGCCATGCTGCAGAAGTGCCAGTCTGGCACAGCTCCCGTGCTCATTCGCATCGACACCAAGGCTGGCCACGGCGGCGGCAAACCCCTGTCGAAGCAGATGGAGGAGTATGCCGACATCTACGGCTTCATCATGCACGAGATGGGAATGAAGGTTAAACGATAAGCCATGGCGACGCTCAGGTTTCTTTTGTTCGCCGCGGCACTGCTTCTGGTCTTGCCCGACTACGCCCAGTCGACGAAGCGGCGTGGCGGCGCGAGGCGCAAGCTGCAAGTGGCCGACAGTCTGCGGTTGGAACTGCGCCGTGCCGCCGACCGGGGGCAGATGTTGCAGTGGGGCGACAGTCTGCTCCGCTCCCGCCTCGACAGTGGGTTCATCAGCCGCCACAAGTATGAGAAGTTTCGGCGGAGGCTCGTCCGCTACGACCGCACATTTCACCGTGGCGACTCGCTGCTTGCCCACAATTATAATAAGGTGACTTTCGACACGCTTTATCTTGCCCGCCCCGCTGGCCGATGGACCATCAAGCTGCGTGGCAATTTGTCGGGTGCCAAGACCATCGCCGAGGGCAGCAAGAATGGCACGTCGTATCGTGGCGAAGTGGAGGCCGACCTCAGGGGGACTGTCAGCTTTGCGGTCAGCTACCGTGGCATCGCGCTCGGCCTGGCTTTCAATCCGGCCAAGCTTGCGGGCAAGAACAAGGACTACGAGTTCAACTTGAACTCCTACGGCAACAAGTTCGGCTTCGACGTGGTCTATCTCGCGGCCAAGACTTACAAGGGCAAGCTCCGTCAGGATGGCGTTGAGGCCGTGGTGGGAAAGGGACTGATCAACCAAAAAGCCCTCAACGTCAACGCATACTACGCTTTCAACGGTCGCAAGTTCTCCTTTCCCGCGGCATTCAGCCAGAGCTACGTGCAGAAGCGCAGTGCTGGCAGCGTGCTGTTGGGCATGAGCTTCGACGGCCAGATCACCGACATCAGCAAGGACGAGGCTGCGGGCATTCCGTGGGCCAAGCTGAAACTGGTGGAGCTTGCCGTCGGCGCGGGCTATGGCTACAACTTCGTGGCGGGGCGGCACTGGCTGTTCCACCTCTCGGCGTTGCCCACCTTCTGTGTGCTGGTGAAGTCGAACTTGAAGACCGGCGACGGCAAGGTGAGCACGTCATATCGTTTCCCCAGTCTCATTCAGACGGGTAGGGGAGCGGTCGTCTATTCGTGGAGGAGGAAGTTTGTTGGCCTCACCATGGTCTACAACGCGTCGACCACCGGCACCCGTAAGAACCTGCGAATACAGCGCGACAAGTGGCGAATGAGGCTATTCTACGGTTTCAGGTTTTAAAAATCAATAGCGTGAATTTATGGAAATAGTAACAGGCAAAATGCCCTTCATGGGCCACGAGACTTACTATAGGGTGGTTGGCTCTCCCTCTGCCGAGCCCCCATTGCTGCTGATACATGGCGGCCCAGGCTCCACCCACAACTACTTCGAGGTGCTCGACTCGCTCGCCGACGAGACGGGCCGGCAGATAATATCCTACGACCAGATAGGGTGCGGCGAAAGCTATCTCGAAGGGCACAAGGAACTATGGACATTGGAGACTTGGACCGAGGAACTCATCGCCCTCCGCCGCCATCTCCACCTCGACCGTGTACATCTGTTGGGCCAGTCGTGGGGCGGAATGCTCATCATTGCCTACCTCATCGACCGTAAGCCCAAGGGCATAGTGTCGGTGGTGCTGTCGAGCACGTTGCCCTCCAGTTCGCTGTGGAGCCGTGAGCAGCAGAGGCTCATCTCGTTCATGCCCGAAGCTGAACGCCAGGCCATAGCAAAGGCGGTGGAGACGGGCGACTTCAGCGACCCTGACTACCTGCGGGCCAACGACCACTACACCGCGCTCCATGCCGACGAGATAACCGCCGACACGCCGGAGTGCTTCAGCCGCAAGAAGAGGTTTGGCACAGAGTCGTACATCGCGGCTTGGGGACCGAATGAATACACCCCGACGGGCACTCTAAAGGACTTCGAATACACCGACCGCTTGCACGAGATCAGCCAGCCCGCACTTGTAATCAGTGGCACCAACGACGAATGTACGCCACTGATAGCCAAAACCATGTACGACCGCATCCCCCATTCCCTTTGGCATCTGCTCGATGGCGCACGCCACATGACTTTCATCGACCAGACAGCCACCTACAAGCGGTTGCTCCGGGAGTGGCTTCAGGGAGGTTATAAGTTGGTTTGAGTGATTTTTCCGCCCGATAAAGCCTGTTTTCGATAGCAAAGAGGCCGCATTTCGGTTTTCGACACGTGTGAAAAATGTTTTTGACACGTGTGAAAAATGTTTTCGGCACGTGTGGAAAATGTTTGCGACACGTGTCGTAAAGCTTCATAGTGCCACTATGACGATGGGTTGAGGGCTCTATCGCCTCACAATCTTTCTGCCATTGCTCACAACGAGACCTTTAGTGGTGGGCGGGGCTGGTGTGCCGGCCAAGGTGTAATACTTCTGCGCGTCCTTGCTCTTGGCATTTATGGCGACTATGCCAGTGGTGCCGGTCTGCCGTGCGGTTATCGTGCCGCTCAGTAGGCGAATCTGCGACGTGCCGCTGATGGCAGTGCCAAGGCGGTAGAGGCCTGGATAGGATTCTGCGGGGCCGTAAAACATCACGATGTTGCCCCAGGGGGAGAACAGTGCCAGCGTGCCGGTGGGGCAGTCGCCCTCCTCGTTGTTTGTACTATAGCTGTGTTGCGGGTCGGGATAGAATATTTTCTCGTTGTCGCTGTAGTTGCTCACCTCTGCCGTCAGGGGCAGCCGGTTCCACAGTGCGTTGGCTGCGTCGGTCTGGTTGAGTTGGAATGTTACGGTGTGGGTGCCGTCGCTGACCTCTATTGTGCGGTTCTGCGCATTGATGCCATTCATCGTCATTATAGCCATGATTAAGATTATTGCCTTTTTCATTTTCCTCTGCTTATTGTTTCTGGTGCAAAGTTAGGCATAATCGCCATCACTGGGCTTAGACGATTTCGGGGAAAATCTACCAAAACTCCTTATTATCAACCAAATTGCATAATACCCCCCCTACATTTGAGAGTTGTCCGCATTCAGACCCTTGCGAAAATCAGTTGGTGTGGTGCCGGTTATCTTGCGGAAGCACTGCGAGAAGTAGCGAGGGTCGGTGAATCCGCAACTATAGGCCACCTCGCTGATTGTTGGGTGCGGGTCGAGCAGCAGCTTGCGCCCGCGCTCTATTCGCACATTGAGAATGTAGTTGTTTGGCGAGGTGTTGAAGAGTCTCTTTATGTCGACATACAGTTGCGTGCGGCTTATGCCAAGCTCCCGTGCCAATTCGTTGATGGTGAAGTCGGAGTTGCCGATGTTGTCTGCCACAAGCTTCGCCACCCTGTCGGCTTGGCTCTTCTCCGTCTCGTTCAGAATAGTTTTGTGTGCCTCAATCTGCTCGGCGCGGCCTCGCCTGAGCAATTCCTTTATCTGCTGGCCAAGCAGCTCTATCTTCTCGTTGCTTGTCAGCCGGGTTTGGTTGAGCTCTTTCTCAAGGCGGCTGATATATCGTGCCACATATACAACGCCCCACACAAAAAGCGCGAAGAGCAAACTGTAGAGCACCCAAGCCACTGGCGTCTCGTTGAAGCTGGCCTTGCGGCGGATCAGCACAGTGCGCTCGTTGCCCACCCATACGCCGTCGCCGTTGGTGGAGCGCAGGTGTAAGCGATATGTGCCGGGTTTCAGCCCCACGTAGTTGAGCTCGTGGCTGTGGGTGTAGTGCCAAGTGCTGTCGATGCCCTCCAAGCGGTAGGCGTAGGTTATGGCCTCGGTCTGGTTGAAGTCGAGGGCTGCGAAGCGTAGAGCCAGGTTGGGGTCGCGTGGCTGTAGGATTACGGTGTCGGGGCAATTGAGCGCAATGCGAGGTACAAACGAGCTCTTGCCCATCCGTGAGGGATTGAACACGAGTGTGCCTTGCGAAGTGCCGAAATAGATGTCGCCGTTGCTTAGGCAGATAGGGCTGGCATCGTTGAAAATGAATTTGCCTTCGAAATAGTCGATGATGTAATGGGTGGATATGCCAGTGCGTGGATTAAGGCAGCAGAGCGTGGCGTCGCTCACTATCCACAAGTTGCCATTGGTGTCGCCGGCCAATGCCAGACACTGGTCGGACGTGATGCCGTTCAGTGTGGAATAGTGCTCGAAAGTGATGTTCTGGCTGAGTAGGTTGCGCGACGTAATCTTGTCGACGCCACCGCCAAATGTCGACAAATAGATTGAGCCGTCGGCAAGTCGCTCTATGTCGGTTACATAGTTGTTGGTCAGGCTCGACGCCACATTGGGCTTGCGGATGTTGCGGTAGAACGCCATCTTGCTGTAAGGCTTGGTCAAGTCGCAAGTGAATAGGCCGTGCTTCGAGCCGACAATCAGCGTTTTTCCCACGATGAGCATTGCCCGGCTCACCATTGCCTCGCTGGGATAGTGGCTGAGCTGGTTGTTCTTGTTGTAGAAGCGCATTGTGCCGTCGGCCTGTCGCTCGCCGAAGTTGACGCCGCCCCGATAGGTTGCCACCACTATGCGGTGGCGGTAGTCCTCGGCTATATGGTATATTTGGTCATCGCTAATGCTGAATGCGTCGTTTTTGTTGGGCATATAGTGCCTCATTTTCCCTGATGAGGTGATCTGGATCAGTCCCCCAGGCTTGCATCCGAGCCATATATCGCCATTGTGGTCTTGAAGGATGGTGTAGACCGAGGGGCCGAAGCGCGACACCTCGTGGGTGAGTTGGCCGGAGGGGGAGAGGAATAGGGTAGTGCCGTGGTCGACGACGCGAACATACCCATTCTTGTCGGCCATCCACAGCCGTCCTTTCTTGTCCTGATACAGCCCTCTCACTATCTCCTCCTTGTCAGAACCGAACTTGTGCGGGCCCACTGTGAGCCGCTTATGCACTATCCGCTCGAGCCCCCTGTTGCTTTCCACCCATATTCCGCCTTGATAGTCGACGAATAAAACCAGGTGGAACACCCCACTGTATTCTGGCATCGCCGCCACCAACCGTTTGATGCTGTCAGGGTATCGCTTGCTATTGTAGAATTTCTTTAGTGCTGCTCGTTGCTGGGCTGTGGCGTTGGTGAAGCGGTGGGTGAGTTTGTTGAATGCGTAGAAGCCCGACGACGACTGGCAGACAAGTTGCGTGGCCGAGAAAGGCGCAACATAGTCGATGCGGTTGCTTTCGAGGGGAGACCCGTCGCCGGGACGGGACTTGTAGGTGGTGAAAGAATAGCCATTGTAGCTGACAAGCCCATTCCATGAACCCAGCCAAATCAGTCCGTCGGAATCTTGCAGGCCACTGTTCACGTGGCTTTGGTTGAAACGGTCGAACTGGTCAAACT
The DNA here is from genome assembly GCA_964602785.1 of uncultured Prevotella sp. Taxonomy (GTDB): domain Bacteria; phylum Bacteroidota; class Bacteroidia; order Bacteroidales; family Bacteroidaceae; genus Prevotella. The sequence goes on along the minus strand of CAZRSL010000008.1, from coordinate 19,603 downwards.
GTGTAATCTTCAAGTCGTTGGCGCTATATGTCAAAAAAGTGCACAGTAGTCCTAATAATAGGAATATGGTTTTCCTCGTCGAGTTCATATTTGGTTTAAGCAGTGCAAATTTATAAAAAATATAAACTGCTTAAGCCACACTGGCGGTTAATATTCCTTAAACAAGCAAGGGGATGCACCCTCAGACGTGTTTTGGGTGCATCCCCGATTGCTCTATAATGAGTTCAGAAGAGATTTATCCCAAATCGGTCGTTAGAAGCAGATGATGCCGAAGGCATCACCGCTCGATAACCGTGGGTGCTTGCACCCTCGGAACAATATGCTCTCCAAACAATCGACCCTATCGGGGTCGCCCCTCTGTATCCGAGAGTTGTAAAGATGTGCAAGTGCGGCGACCCCGATAGGGTCGGTGGATAGACATACCACTTACCGAGGGTGCAAGCACCCTCGGTAAGTGGTATGTCTCCGACATCATTTTTTGAAAGACGCTTCCTAATGACCGATATGGGTTTAGTTGTAGCCTTCGTTCTGCTTGAATTCGTCCTTGTTGGTCAGAGCGTCGAGCACTGATGTCGGTATCGGTCGATACTGGTGGTAGTCTTGGATGTTTGGAGCGGCGTCGGGATTGTGCAGCTTCACTCTCTCCACAAGCTTGCCAGTGCGCTTCAGGTCGTACCAGCGTGTGAACTCCGAGCTGAGCTCGCGCCCGCGCTCGTCGAGGATGAAGTCGATGTTCACCTTGTCGGCCGTTATCTCCATGTCCTTCTCGTGGCCGGGCTTGGCGGCACGGCGGCGTATCACGTTCAGGTCGTTGGCAGCGGCTTGGTTGTCGCCAAGATACATCTCTGCCTCGGCGCGGATGAGGTACATCTCGGCCAAGCGCAGGATGACGAAGTCGCGGCTGCCAGACACCTGGTTGACGCTCTCGCGCGTCGGGTCGGCGAACTTCTGGAAGCATGGGCCGTGCTGGCGGTCGGTAACGGCATCGTTCTCACCTCCGTAGATGTCGGTCTTGTCGTAGATGATGGCATTGCTTGAGTTCTTCACACTCTCAGGCACAACATACTTTGTGAAGATGATGCCCGTGTCGCCCACTTGGCAGAGCTGTGTGGCATTGTTGCATATCCACGCTTTCTGCATCACGTCGTCGTAGCGCGAGTCGATGCTCTCGTCAAAGAGCTGGAGGAAGTAGTAGGTGGGCATGAAGCGGTTCCATGGGCGTCCGTACTCGATGCAGCGTTTCACCGGGGTCTGGCCGTTGCGGTCGTTCGACTTGTCGTAGACGGGCACGAAATAGAGGTGCATGTTGTTGCCGCCGTCGCCGTGGATGGTCATGCGGCCTTCGGGGCCTTCCATCACCGACTCGTTGTACTGGTTGTTGGCAAAGCTGGCGAAGTTGCAGACAAATATGTTCTCCTTGCTGCTGTTGCAGGTCTTCATGTCGCAGAGCTCCTCGTAGTCGCTGGCCAGCTGGTAGTCGTAGTTGTTGATCACGTTGCTGGCATACTGGCGGGCCTGCTCGTAGTCCTTGGTGTAGAGGTAGACGCGGGCGCTCATGGCCTCGGCTGCACCCTTGGTGGCGCGGCCATACTCGGTGGTCGACGTGGGCAGATTGTCGAGGGCGTACTGCAGGTCTTCCTTTATCACCTTGTAGAAGTCGGCCTCCGATGACTTGTGGGCCTCGGTGCGGGCCGATGTGGTGGGCACGGTGTCGAGCTCAACGCCACCCCACTGGTTGACAATCTGCCAGAGGTAGAGGGCGCGCAGGAAGCGCACCTCGCCCTCGCGCACCTTCTTTGTGTCGGAGCTGAGGGCAGACTCGCGCAGATACTGCAACACGGTGTTGCAAGTGTTGAGTGCGTAGTAGTGGCAGCGGAACACGTAGTCGACCGACGAGCTTGTGCCTTGCAGCGAGTTGTTGTAGAACTCCAGCTCTGGTGCGCCGCATCCGTTGGCGCCGGTGAAGAGGTCGGTGCCGAGCTCAGTCATGTGGAAGCCGTAGTCGATGCCGTAGAAGTGGCGCAGCCATGTGTAGCACGACTTCACTCCCGCCTCGGCTCCGTCCTCGGTGGTGTAGAAACCGTCAGGCGTGGTGCCGCTTGGGTTGTATTCTTCCAAGTAGCCTCCGCACGACGACAGTCCCAAGGCTACAAGCATGCAATATACTAATTTTTTCATCATTGTTACTTTTTTGATAGGTTTAGAAATCGATGTTCAGTCCGAAGATAAGCTGCTTGATGGTGGGGAAGCCGTAGGCTCCGTTGCGCTCTGAGTCGTAGCCGCTGATGTGGCAGCGTGTTATCTCGAAGAAGTTTTTCAGCGTGCAGTAGACGCGCAGCCTGTTGATCTTTATGGCGTGCAGCGCGGTCTTGGGCAGGTTGTAGCCCAGTGTGATGTCGCGGAACTTCAGGAACGAGCCGTTGTAGTAGTCGAGGCTGGTCAGGCTGATGTCGCTCGACGAGAAGCTGCGGTTGGGCCGTGGGTAGTTGTTGGTTGGGTTCTCCGGTGTCCAGAAGTCCATCTGGTAGGCCCATCCACGGTTGACGGCCTGGATGTCGTAGGTGGAGCTCATGTGCATTTTGCTGCCATGGCGCCAGTAGATGAAGAAGCTGAGGTCGAAGTCCTTGTAGGTGAACATGTTTTTCATACCGACGATGAACTTCGGGCGTATTGTGCCGATGATCATACGGTCGTCCTGTGTGATTTTGCCGTCGCCGTCGAGGTCGTAGTTCTTCACCATGCCCGGTTCTGCCTTATACTTGGCGGCCTCCTCAGCCTCGTCGGTCTGCCAGATGCCGAGCTTCTTCAGTGTGTAGAACACGCTTGTGGGCTGACCCACAAACCATCCGTTGGCAATGTCGCGGTCCTGACCGCTCGCCAGTTCGCGTATCTCCTCATGGTTCTTGGTGAATGTGAGGTCGGTGCTCCATGTGAAGTCCTTGGTTACGATGTTGTGGGAGTTGACCACGATTTCAACACCGCGGTTGCGAGTCTTGCCCACGTTTGCCCAAGTCGACTTGAAGCCGGTAACCACAGGGATTTGCTTTTCCATCAGCAGGTCTTTGGTCTCCTGGTCGTAGAGGTCGACGCTCACGTTGAGGCGGCTCTTGAAGAGGCTGAAGTCGAGTCCGAGGTTGTAGGAGGCTGTCTTCTCCCACGACAGGTCGTGGTTGGCCAGTCCTGTTGGCCAGTAGCCATACTCTCCCACCTCGGTGCCGCTCACGTCGAACACGTACATCGTCTGGCCGAGTCCGCCCTGAGTCTGGTAAGGGCTCACGGCCGAGTTGCCCGACACACCGTAGGAGATGCGAAGCTTCAGATTGTTGAGCCAGTCCTTGGTGGAGCGCATCCACGGCTCCTCGGTGATGCGCCAAGCGGCGGCCACTGACGGGAACCAACCCCACTTGTGATCCTTGGCCAAGACAGAGCTGCCATCGGCGCGAAGCGTGGCGGTCAGCAGGTAGCGGTCGAGATACTTGTAGTTGATGCGGCCGAAGAACGACACCATGCTCGACTTGGTGTAGCTCGAGCCGATGGTCTGCTGCACCTGGGCTGCGCCGAGGTTGTAGAAGAGCATGGTGGGCGACAGTATCTTCTGTCCCGACTCGTCGTAGTCCTCAACCACGCTCTTTGTCATTTCGCTTCCCATCATCACGTTGAAGTCGTGCTTCTTCTGCAAGTCGAAGTGGTAGCTCACGGTGTTGTCCCACACGAAGTTGGTGTTGTGCGAGTTCTCCGCGCTGGCGTAGGAGTTGGTGCCGCCCATCTTGGTGGTGTACTGGCCGTAGTACTGGCCGAGGCGGTAGCCGATGTAGTTGATGTTGAACGTGCTCTTAGCCTCAAGTCCGGCTATTGGGTTCCAAGTGAGTCCAGCCCCGGCAAAGGTGTGGTAGGTCTTGCGGTTGTTCTTGTAGTTGCCCGGAATGGTCTCTGCCAGCGGGCTGATGGTCTGTCCGTCGTCGTAGGGATAGATCACCACGTTGCCATCCTCGTCGTAGGGCGTGCCGTATGGCTTGTACTTCACGGCCATGTTGAAGGCGTCCTGGGCGTAGTTGTTCTCGGTGTAGGTGAACATGGCGTTGGCGTTGAACGTCAGTCGGCTGGTTATCTTGTGCGAACCCGATATGGTGCCGCTGTAGCGCGTCATGTTGTCGTTGAGCTGCTCGCCCTTCTGCTTCTGGTATTGGAACGAGGCGTTGAACGACGTGCGGTTGTTGGCGGTCGACAGGTTCAGGGCGTGCGATGTGGTGTAGCCGTTCTTCAGCACCAGGTCGATCCAGTCGGTGTTCACATTATTCTTTATATAGTCGTAGCCAGATGGGAAGGCGTAAGGGTCGTCGGCCTCGCTGTTCCACTTGCCGATGCTGCGGAAGCTCTCGCGCACGTAGTCGGCATACTGCTCTGTGTTCATCACGTCGGGGTAGTCCCAAGCCGAGTCGAACGAATAGTAGCCGTTGTACGACACCTGCGTGCGGCCTTCCTTGGCCTGCTTGGTGGTGATGAGGATCACACCGTTTGCGCCACGCGAACCGTAGATGGCGGTCGATGATGCGTCCTTCAGCACGTCGATGCTCTCGATGATGTTGGGGTCGATGTCGACATCGGTGCCGTATGGCACACCGTCGACGAGCACCAGCGGAGCGTTTGACGCGTTGAGCGAGCGGTTGCCACGGATGGTGAAGGTGGGCGACGAGCCAGCCTGGCCGCTCGTCTTGCTCATGTCCATACCAGCTATCTTGCCCTGCAAGCTCTCCAGAGCGTTGGTTGTTGGTATGGCGGTGATGTCGTCGGCCTTGACGCTCGTAACCGAACCCGTCAGGTCGCGCTTCCTCACAGTGCCATAACCGACAACGACAACCTCGTCGAGGGCCTCGTCAGTGGGCTTCAGCTGAATGTCGAATGTGGTCTTGTTGCCCACGCTGAGCGTCTGAGTGTCGAACCCGACGTAAGAGAATGTAACCTTCTGCTGCGGCTGCACGCCATTGAGCGTGAACCGGCCGTTGATGTCGGTTACGGTGCCTTTGCCACCACCCAAGGAGACAGTGACTCCTATCAGTGGCTCTCCTTCGGTGTCCTTCACTTGTCCGGTTATTGTCTTCTGCGCGAAGCCCTGCAAGGCTGTCAGCATGGCGAATACCGAACACAAAAATTTGAGTTTTACGTTCATAGCATTTATTTAGTTTGTTTGAATAAATTGGTCTTTAGCCTTTCTGCGGAATGGCTCATGGCCATCCCTACTATACAAGGGTTAGATTTCGTTTGCAAAATTATCCAATCAGCCGTGTATCGTGGTTGAAAATAGTACAAGATGTGTTTAAAATAGTTCAACTATAGTTTGAATTATATGTCTCGCACTAATGGCCGAGCCACTTTCACAATCCAAAATGCCACTTTGACGAGTCCGCGTCAATTGACATTCACGTTCTTATCAATTGATATTAACGTTGTTATCATTTGATAAGAACGTGAATGTCAATTGATGGAAACGGTGAAATGTGCACTTCAAGTGGGTGGGGGATTGGTTTTGCATTGTAAGAATGTGTGGTTGTGGCAATAAAAAAAGCCAAGTGGGTGCTTTTCTCATCAAAAATGAGTAACTTTGTAGGCCGAAACAACTGATATTGCACTATGAAGCAAACGGTATGAAAAGAAATCAAACCATGGCAACACCAATAACCAAACGAAACGAGCGGCTGGCCAGCACCTTGATCCGCCATTTGCGGGCGCGGCACTACGACGCCTATTTCTGCCACAACGTCGGGGAGCTGCTCAATCAAGTGAAGGCATTGATTCCCGAAGGCAGCACCATAACTTGGGGCGGCTCCGACACGATACGCTCCACGGGCGTTACGGCCATGCTCAAGGCGGGCAGCTATCGTGTGTTCGACCGCGACGAGGCCAAGAGCGACGCTGAGAAACTGGCAATATACCGCAAAGCCTTCGAGTGCGACTACTATCTGTCGAGCGTGAACGCCATCAGCGAGGATGGGGTGATAGTGAACATCGACGGCAACGGCAACCGCGTGGCCGCCCTGACGTGGGGGCCGCGCCACGTGGTGTTCATCGTCGGGCTCAACAAGGTGTGCCAAGACGTCGACTCCGCCATCAAGCGTGCCCGAAGCGTGGCCGCGCCCATCAACATGGCCCGCTTCGACCTGCCCACACCCTGCACCAAGGATGGCACGTGCCACAACTGCAAGTCGCCCGACAGTATATGCAACTACATATCGATCATGCGCATGAGCCACCCTGCTGGGAGGCACATCGTGCTGCTTGTGGATGAGAACTTAGGATATTAATTAATGTAAGGATATGAACAGGAAACTTTTTGTCAGTTTGTTTTTTATGGCTCTTTTACTGTTGCCAGAGGCTGCCAAAGCACAGTTTGGCCCCGTCAACGACATCGACACGACATACGCCACAACGCTTCCCAGGGAGGGCGACATCGCGCCCGAGTTCAAGTTGAAGTCGATTGAGGGCAAGACAGTGCGCCTTTCCGACTTCCGCGGTAAATATGTGGTGATTGATTTTTGGGCTTCGTGGTGCCCCGACTGCCGCAAGGACATGGCCGACGTGAAGCGCATCAGCGACCGCTTCGGCAAGAAGGGCGTGCAGTTCGTCGGCGTCAGCTTCGACAAGGACAAGCTGGCGTGGGCCAATGCCGTCGAGAAATATGGCTTGAACTATGCGCAAGTGTCTGAGCTTAAGAACATGCGCGACGCCGAGGTGGCTAAGGCCTACGGCATCAAGTGGATACCGTCATACGTGCTCGTGGCTCCCGACGGCAAGGTCGTCCTCAGCACGGTGCTGACGTGGAAGATTGAGAAGAAACTGATGGAGCTGCTGCCCGACGAGAGCTACAAGGGCGGCACCACCGAAAGCCTGACGCTTGACGGAGGCAAAGGAAAACTCTCTGCCGTGATGATAAAGCCGGAGATGAAAGCTGGGGAGAAGGTTCCTGTGGCTATAGTGATGCACGGGTTCACAAGCAACAAGAACACCACATTGCTGCAAGACATATCCGAGGAGTTGCAGAAGCGGGGCATTGCTTCCGTCCGCTTCGACTTCAATGGCCACGGACAGAGCGAGGGTAAGTTTGAGGACATGACCGTGCCCAACGAGATTGACGACGCAATGAAAGTGTACAGCTATGTGCGCTCGCTGCCTTGGGCTGGCCCGATTGCGTTGGTGGGCCATTCGCAAGGTGGCGTGGTGGCCAGCATGACAGCTGGCAAGCTCACTGCCGACTCGGTCAGGGCTGTGGTGCTGCTCGCTCCAGCCGCCGTGCTGCGCGAGGATGCCATCCGCGGCAACACTCAGGGCGTGCTCTACGACCCGCTCGACCCGCCTGAAAAGCTGAAGATGCCAGGCCGCGACCTCTATCTCGGCGCTGACTACATCCGCACGGCGTTCTCCCTGCCCATCTATGAGACTGCGGAGAAATATCAGGGGCCTGCCTTGATGGTGCATGGCAACGCCGACCACGTGGTGCCCTACACCTACAGCGAGCGCTACCACCACGTGTGGCCGCAGAGCAAGCTCGTGGTGCTTGAGCATTTCGACCACGGTTTCACCCAGAACCAACGCCTTGCTGCAGAGATTGCCGCCGACTACTTGGCCGGTGAGTTGAAGAAGTGAAGTGTATTGTTAAATAATATTTATTCTTGTAACCTCTACACTATTCCCGCGTCAAACGAAAAGAATTAATCAAACCAACAAATCATACAGTAATGAAGAAACAACTGATGTTATCCCTATGCGCCGCGGTGCTGCTACCAGCCTCGGTCAGCGCACAGTATCCGTCGATAACGCCTGAGGCTCAGGCGCGGTTCGACTCGCTCCATGCGATATGGTCGGCCCACAGCGACTCGGCATGGGCTGTGGCTCTGCCCATTGTGAAAGAGGAGGCCATGCACGGGCGGCCATACGTGCCATGGGCTTCGCGTCCATACGACCTGAAGCAGGCCAAGATACCCGCTTTCCCTGGCGCTGAGGGCGGTGGCATGTTCACCTTTGGTGGCCGTGGAGGCAAGGTGCTCACGGTCAGCAACCTCAACGACGACGGCCCGGGCTCGTTCCGCTGGGCTTGCGAGCAGGGTGGAGCACGCATCATCGTGTTCAACGTGAGCGGTATTATCAGGCTCAAGACCCCAATCATAGTGCGTGCGCCCTACATAACAATTGCCGGCCAAACGGCGCCGGGCGACGGCGTGTGCATAGCGGGCGAGAGTTTCCAGGTTGACACCCACGACGTGATAGTGCGCCACATGCGCTTCCGCCGCGGCAACACCCATGTGTGGTATCGTGAGGACTCGTTCGGCGGCAACCCGGTGGGCAACATCATGATCGACCACTGCTCGTGTGAGTGGGGACTCGACGAGAACATCTCGTTCTACCGCCACATGTTCGACCTGCACGACAACCACGGCAAGCGCAAGGAGCCCACGGTGAACGTTACCATACAAAACACCATCTCGGCCAAGGCTCTCGACACCTACAACCACGCTTTCGGCTCTACCATAGGCGGCGAGAACACCACTTTCATGCGCAACCTCTGGGCCGACAACACGGGCCGTAACCCGTCGATAGGGTGGGGCGGCGTGTTCAATTTCGTCAATAATGTCATCTTCAACTGGGTGCACCGCACGGCTGATGGCGGCGAGTACTCCACCATGTCTAACTTCATAAACAACTACTACAAGCCCGGGCCACTCACGCCGAAGACAGGCAACATCGGCTACCGCATTGTGAAGAGCGAGAGCCGCAGCAACAAGCTCTTCCCTTGGAAGCAGTATGGCCGCGTCTATGCCACGGGAAACATCGTTGAGGGCAACGAGCGTGTTACGGCCAACAACTGGGATGGCGGCATACAGACAGCCGACAAGGACGGCGACTGCACTCCCGACGAGGTGGCTCTGATGCGCTCCGACGAACCTTTCGCAATGCCGCCGATGACGATTCTGCCCAAGGAGCAGACCCTCAGCTACGTGCTCGACAACGCGGGAGCCACATTGCCCAAGCGAGACATCGTTGACCAGCGTGTCATCGACGAGGTGCGCACGGGCGAAGTCTACTACGTGAAGAAGCTGCCCAAGGTGAATCCTTACGGCGACCTGTGGGGACTGGCTCCAAAGTCGCAGAAAGAGGACGGCACATTCAAGTATCGCCGTCTCGGCAACGACTCCTACAAATATGGCATCATAACCGATCCGGCACAGATGGGCGGCTATCCTGAGTACAAGGGCAAACCGCGCAAGGACAGCGACGGCGACGGCATGCCCGATGATTGGGAGATAGCCAACGGACTGAACCCCAACGACCCGAGCGACGCCAACCAGGACTGCACCGGCGACGGCTACACCAACATAGAGAAATACATCAACGGCATCTCCACGAAGGTGAAGACCGACTGGACCGACCTCAAAAACAACCACGACACGCTGGCCGAGAAGGGAGGAGTGATGTAATTATATTATGATAGGCCTATTATGCCCAATATGGCTAATAAGCCTATTAAGCCCAAAACAACTCAATAAATCATGAGACAACTACTTTCAACCATTGCCCTCTCTCTGCTTTGCGCCCTCTCAGTGCAGGCTCAGGAAGTGAAACCCGACACCGTGGGCCGCGACACAGCCTACGTGACCACAATTCAGAAGCGTGCAGCCAAAATTGTGGCGGCGCTCAACCTGACCGACCAGCTGAAGAGGCAAAATGTGGAGAGCATCGTGGCCAACCGATACTTCAAGATAGCCGACTTGGAGAGCAAGGCTGGCAAAGACAAACAAGCCCTCCAGTCGGAGCTCTACCTCCACCACTTCGAGTTTGCGGCTGATTTGGCCAACTACATCACCGACGAGCAGATAGAACAGGTGAAAGACGGCATGACCTACGGGGTGGTGCCGAAGACCTACCAAGCCTATCTTGAGATGATACCGTCGCTCAAGCCGGAAGAAAAACTGCAGATACTCAACTGGCTGAAGGAGGCTCGCGAGTTTGCCATCGATGCTGGCGACTCCAAGGCCAAGCACGGCTGGTTTAAGAAGTACAAAGGCCGCATAAACAACTGGCTCTCAAATCGTGGCTACGACATGCAAGCCGAGCGCAAGGCTTGGATGGAGCGCATAGAGAAAGCCAAGAATAGCAAATGAACTAAATAAGCGTGGATTGCCATATCGCTCCATTGGGACGTGGATATGGCAATCCACTTTTTTCGATTCCAAACACAATCCTGCATCTACCATGATAAAACTTTGCTCAGCACTATTGCTTTTTATGGTGGCTACTGCCACTGCCTCAGCCCGACAGATTGACTATTCGCGATGCGGCTACAAGCTCTCCGAGGTGGCAATACCCGACGCGGCCAACAAAATATATGTAAGTTGCACCGATGGAGACCAGTCGGAACGGCTGCAGCGTGCCATCGACTATGTAGGAAGCCTGAAACCTGACAAGCTGACGGGCATCCGTGGCGCGGTGCTGCTTGGAGAGGGCACTTTCAACATCAGCAAACCGCTGAGAATCAATCGTAGTGGCGTGGTGCTCAGGGGTGTCGACCGACAGAAAACCATCATCCGCAAAACTGGCTACGACCGCGGTGCGGCGGTGTATGTTGAAGGCTCTGAGGGCAGAAGCTTGGACACGTTGAAGCTTATGGCCGACGTGGCTCTCTCGCAGTCTACCCTCAGCTTGAATGGTGCTCTCCATGCTGGCGACGAGGTTGTAATCCACCGCAAATCGACCAAACAATGGATAGAAAGACTCGGCTGCAGCTCGTTTGGAGGTGGCTCGAAGCTTGGCTATTGGGCTTGGCATGAGGGCGACGAGGATGTGGAGTGGACGCGAAACATCACATCTGCCACAGGAAACGAGGCCACACTCGACGCGCCGCTCACCATGGCAATCGACGCAGAAGAGGGGCCTTGCCTCGTGATTAGAAAAGATTTCAGTGGCAATGTGGCCGATTGTGGAGTTGAGAACCTGACGATAGAGAGCCAGTACAACCCAGCCAACCTGATGGACGAGGATCATTGCTGGGATGGCATCAGCCTTGGCAATGCCGTTGACTGCTATGTGCGACGGGTGGTGTTCCGCCATCTGGCTGGCTCGGCGGTAGTAGTGGCTCGCAGCGCAAGGCAAATCACGGTGGAGGACTGCGCTTCCTACGAGCCAATATCAGAGATTGGCGGCTGGCGGAGGCGCACTTTCATGGTCTATGGCGAGCGTTGCCTGATGCAGAGGCTGTGGAGCGAGCATGGCATCCACGACTTCGCTGTGGGCGACTGTGCCGCTGGGCCAACGGCGTTTGTCGGTTGCGAGACGTTGGAGAGCCTTGGCTATAGTGGCAGCGTTGGCCCGTGGGCCACGGGCATTCTGTTCGACGGCGTAAATATAGACGGCAACGACCTGAAATTCACCAATCTTGGCCTCGAAAAGTTTGGCATAGGATGGAACGCTGCCAACTCAATGTTCTACCAATGCACCGCCGCCGGCATCTACTGCTCCAATCCTGACACTGTGAACCGCAACAGCGCCCATGGATGTTGGGCTCAGTTTAATGGCAATTCCACTTTCACCGAGTGCAACGACCATGTGAAACCGTGGAGCAAGTTCGCTTCCCAACTGGCCGACCGCATAGGAAGGGAGAAAGCTGACAAGATATGCCACACGCTGGTAAGACCGACGAATGTGGCATCAAACAATCCTACTCCCGAGCAAGCCGCACAGCTTGTGGCTGAGGCCCATAAGCCGCGTGTAACGATGGAAATGTGGATCGACTCTGTGCCTTACACCGCTGACGTGAGCTCGGCAAACGTGAGAAGTGTTGACAGACTGGCTGAGTCTACAACTCCCACGCTCAAGAGCAAGACATTCAGCGTGGAGAACGGCAGGTTGCTGGTTGACGGGCAGTTGCTTATGGGCGGGCGCCACGACACTCCGTGGTGGAACGGACGCCCACGCTACAGCAAACTGGCCACTGCCACCTACGCGCTGACGCGCTTTGTGCCTGGCATGGAGGCCAACGGAGCCACCACGAGGGTTGACTCGGTGGTCAGTTTGATGAAGCGGGAGGGCACAGTGCTCTTCGGCCAGCATTACGGGCTGTGGTACGACCGCCGGCGCGACGACCACGAGCGCATACGTAGGCGCGACGGCGACGTGTGGCCACCGTTCTACGAGCAGCCCTACGCCCGCACGGGACAGGGCAAGGCTTGGGATGGCCTCAGCCTCTACGACTTGACAAAGCCGAACAACTGGTATTATCAGCGGTTGCAGGACTACTGTGATGTGGCCTCGGCCCAAGGGATGGCGTTGATAGAACAGCACTACTTCCAGCACAACATTCTGGAGGCGGGAGCCCATTGGGTTGACTGTCCGTGGCGCAGGGCCAACAATGTGAATGCCACGCCACTGCCCGAGCCGGTGCCTTTCACAGGCGACAAGCGCATCTACATGGCTGACAGGTTCTACGATGTGGCCGACACGGTGAACGCCCGTCTGCACCGCTCGTATATCTTCACCCAACTCGACAAGTTCAAGGGGCGCGGCAACGTCATCCACAGCATAGGCGAGGAGTTCACCGGCCCGTTCAGCTTCGTGAAGTTCTGGCTCCAGACGATAAAACAATGGTCGAGAGAAAACAACGAGAAGCCGCTCGTGATGCTTGCAGTCAACAGGGATGTGCAGGACTCTGTGCTTGCCGACCCGGAGATTTCGGATGTGGTTTCCATCATCGGCATTGAGCAATGGTACTACACCAACAAGGGGCTTTATGCTCCCGAGGGTGGTGTCAATCTTGCCCCAAGGCAGTATTCGAGGCGTTTGAGGCCGGGTGGAGCCGGATTCGACGAGGTCTACCGTTCGGTCGGTGAGATGCGCAGACTCCATCCCGACAAGGCTGTGTGCTATTTCGGGCCTTCCTATCCCCAGACTGGGTGGGCGGTGCTGCTTGCCGGCGGTTCATGCCCGTCGCTACAGATTGCCGATGATGGCCTTCTCGCCTCGCTCCCAAGCCTCGACAAAGTCTCGGCTGATGGCAAATCGTATATTCTTACCGACGGCAAAGGCACCAGTTTGGTCTACGCCAAGGAACCTGTGGCGATAGAGGCGACCAGCGGAAAATATAAAATAGCAAAGGTGGATGGCTCTGGAAAGTTGGCAAAGGCGGTGCTGCAGCAGTCTGACGGCACTCTGCACCTTGACCAAAAGGGGCTTTACTTCATTCAGAAAGCATCGCGATAGGACATCGAAAATGCTGCTTCTACGGTTTACGGCACGTGTCAAAGAGGTTTTTGACACGTGCCGCACACTCGTCTCACACGTGTCGAACGAGTTTTTCACACGTGCGAAACACTCGCAAACATCTACCGTTGATTTTTAAATATTGCTTTCTCGATTTACGAAAGGTCTATATTTGGCTTTTCGCATCTGTAGGTGCATGATTTATCATGCCCGAAGCACTAAATAATAGCTAATGACGGGCACGATAAATCATGCTCCTATATGTTGGAATGTGTCCATCACGGCCACGACATCGGCCTCGGTGGCGTTGAACGGGCCGTTGCACTCCAGCTTCAGGGTGCACATGGCGGCGGCGAAGCGGCCGGCCTCGTCGATGCTTGAGCCTTGCAGGCGTTTGTAGAGATAGCCTGCGCTGTAGGTGTCGCCGCATCCTGTGGGGTCGACCATCTCTTTTGGCTTGTAGGCGGGTATGCGGTGGGCCACGCCGTCGGCGAAAATCACCGAGCCCTTACCACCAAGGGTTATGGCAAGCTCTTTGACACCCCAACTGGCAATGAGCTTGGCGGCCTCAAGCGGGCTGCTCTTTCCCGTCAAGGCGTACATCTCGCCCTCGTTGACTTTGAGATAATGGGTCAGCTTCAGATATTTCTCCTTACCTTCCCAGTCGCAAGGATACACGTTTTCGCCCTCCACTTTGCGCAAGAAGCCCTGTGCGTCGATGGAAACCCGGCCACGCTCGGCCAACTGCTCGACCATTTCAAGAGGGAAATCGTCGTTGAGCAGACTGCCCAGATGATAGACCTGTGCCTCAATTCCGCTGACGTTGGCTGCGCTGAAGGGGTCGGCTTTGGCCGTTACGCGCTGTGTGCGGTCGTCGGGCGAGTCGCCATAGCGGTTCTCAAAGCATATAGTGCTGGTTGAAGGCTCTTTGCGTATGTTGATGCCCTCACGCTTCAAGCCGTCCACTATCTTGTCGCCGTCGGCGGCCATGGCTGTAACAGTACAGAAACTGACGTGCTTAGGCAATCGGTTGAGTGCTTTCGAGAAGTAGAAAGCCGTGCCGCCGGGCAGGTGGTGGCAACTGTCGGGAGTGATTATTACGTCGTGGGTGATGTGGCCTATACAGCAAATATCCGTTCGCATTTCTTTTGTTTGATTGTCGTGGTTGCAAAATTACTGAAAAAATACGACTTTTTGGATGCTGATGCCTCTAAAATGGTTTATTTGTGCTATCTTTGCAGCAAAATGAGACAATAGAATGAGATATGTAGCCATTATTCCAGCGCGATATGCGTCGACACGTTTCCCTGGCAAGCCCTTGGCGGTGCTTGGCGGAAAGACGGTGATCCAGCGTGTGTATGAGCAAGTGGGCAATGTGATTTCCGATGTGTATGTTGCCACCGACGACAAGCGCATCCACGATGCTGTGGTCGGTTTCGGAGGCAATGCTGTGATGACACGCAGCGACCACAAGAGCGGCACCGACCGTATAGAGGAGGCGGTGGAGAAGATAGGAGCCGACAAGTTCGACGTGGTGATCAACGTGCAGGGTGACGAGCCTTTCATCCAGCCGTCGCAGATAAGGACGGTGATGTCGCTCTTCGACGACCCCGCCACAGAGATAGGCACCCTTGGCAAGCCGTTTGATAGCATGGAAGCGGTGAAAAATCCCAACTCGCCGAAAATAGTGGTCAGCAAGAAGGGCACGGCCCTTTACTTCAGCCGGTCGGTTATACCATTTGTGCGCGGTATGGATGAGGCAGAGTGGCTCAGCCATTATCCCTATTTGAAGCATATCGGCCTCTACGCCTACCGCACCGGTGTGCTGCGCGAGATCACCCAATTGCCGCAAGGCGAGCTTGAGAAGGCGGAGAGCCTGGAGCAGTTGCGATGGCTTGAGAACGGTTATACCATCAGGGTGGGGCTGACCGATGCCGAGACTGTGGGCATCGACACTCCCGCCGATTTGGAAAGGGCTGAGGCTTTCCTCATGCGGCAAGGCGGGAGGATGTGAAATCCTCCCAATGGACGATTGCCCAGCTTTTGGCAGCGTGGCGATTCAACTTCCGCTGATGCTGGATGCCTTGAGTTTTTTTACATTTTCTCTACAGTCATAACGTCTTTTCAGCTTTGTCAAGAAATCGAACTGCCTTTTTTGCTCGCAAAAAGGCATTTTAGCTGACTTTTGCTCAGTTTTCGCCGATTTTTTTACGACAATTTTATCAAGATACGAGAAAAATCGACGGTTTTCCGAAAGTGCCTCTTTTGGACTCCAAAGGTGCCACTTTCGCACGCGAAAGAAGCTCTGTTAAAAAAGATGACAATTGATTTGGAAGTTGAAACGATTGGAACCCATGTAACTATACCTCGAACATTTTCATTACTTTTTCTATTATAGGGGCCATATCGTAGTATTTGTATTCGGCAAGGCGACCACCGAAGATTACGCTCTTCTCTTCGGCTGCAAGCGCACGATACTTTTCAGCAAGTGCATTGTTGGTCGTATCATTTACGGGATAGTAGGGTTCCATGCCTTCCTTGTACTCGGTTGAGTATTCCTTGCTGACAATGGTCTTGGGAATATCGTAGACGTGATAGCCGAACATCTCGAAGTGTTTGTGCTCTATAACACGGGTGTATGGAACATCGTGGGAAGTGTAATTGATGACAGCGTTACCTTGGTAATTTGGAGTATGCTCTATGCGAGTCTTGAAATATACAGTGCGCCAATTAAGCCTACCAAACTTATAGGAGAAGAATTCATCGATACGTCCAGTATATACCAGTTTGCCAGCATATCGTTGCCAGTCATTATATTCGCTGTTGAAGAAGTCTGCATCAACCATTGTCTCAATCAGCGGCGAAACAAGCAATCCATCAATCAGCATGTTGTAGCCACCGATTGGTATTCCTTGGTAGCTGTCGTTGAAGTAATTGTTGTCATAGACAAGTCGGACGGGCAATCTCTTGATGATAAAGTCAGGGAGGTCAGTACATTTTCGCCCCCATTGCTTCTCAGTATATTCCTTTATTAGCGTACAAAATATGTCATTGCCGACGAGGCACAAAGCTTGTTCCTCAAGATTTGCCGGTTCCCTACCATTGAGAGCCCTAACTGCCTCTTGCCTCTGCTCTTCTATCTTTGCTTGTGCCTCGGCAGGTGTTTTGACTCCCCACATCTGATAGAAAGTATTCATATTGAATGGCAGGTTGTATCGCTTGCCATGGAAGTCTGCAACAGGGGAGTTGGTATAGCGATTGAACGGTACTATGGAGTTGACGAAATCCCAAACTTTCTTGTTGGATGTATGGAAGATGTGGGCGCCATACTTATGGACGTTTATACCTTCTACATTCTCACAATAAACGTTGCCTCCGAGTTGGGGGCGTTTGTCTATCACCAAGCATCTCTTTCCACGCTTAGCGGCGAAGTAGGCGAATGTAGCTCCAAACAGTCCTGAGCCTACTATCAAGTAATCGTATTTAGCCATTTAGTAAGATTTTTGACGTTAATTCCTCTCGTATTCTGCAAGGACTTCGTTCTTGTTATAAAGATATTTAACAGAGTATCCCTTGAGGGCCATTGCCTTGTCAAATCGTTTTTGATGATCATTGATATTATAAAATGACTGTGAACCAATATAATAAATGGTCTTATGTTCAAACGCACCCAGTTGCGCGAGATTTCTTTCAATATCTTCAGTTGTCGCCTTTCGACTCCACTGTCCCTCTCCTATCACATTGTTGGGGTGATTCTTCTTGCTCCCATGCAGATAGTAAAATTGGAAAACAGGATTATGCGAGGCCATAATAAGAGTATAATTAATATCTCCACCCTCCTTTAACCATATATTATAGATTTCACGTGTGTTTCCTTTTGAACCACTTCCAGCAATCGCCAATTTAATTAAGCCAAATAATGAGAAAGCCATGAAAAGACCCAATGTGCCTATTTTCATAATCTTATCAATTTTAATTTGCGATATTAGGCCTAATATAACATAAAGGGAGAAAACTATCATTATTATTAAAAGTGGAGACATGAACAAAGTATATCTGCCTCCAAAATTGTTGCATCCTAATCTTCCATCCCAATTATTATAAGCGTATAACGAGCAGGCCACTAATACAAAATATATAGCATATACTAAAATGCTTACTCCAATAACTGCTGCAAGTTTCTTGCTTTTGAAATATACAGCAGAAAGGAGAATAAAAAGCAATGCCAATACGACAATATACTTCATCCTACCGCCAAAATTGAAAGTAAGAATGTGATTTACACCATTGATTAGAGAATAGAATACCCCATCAACAAACACGGGAGCATGAGATACACTAATGCTCTTTTGATTTCCCATTTGCGGTAGAAGGAAAAAATACAACAGAGGCAATGCTGCAATAATAAAAACAATGACTGCTCCGATAATAGAATCTCTAACCATCAACTTGTCTTTTGCTATCAAATAATAAGAAAGCAAAACAACGTAGAGAGGAACCATAAGTAAGATGGCCCCATATTGGCTATACGCAGACAAACATGCAAACAAAAGGAAGCCGATAAGGTGTTTCCTCTTTTTGGCATATTCTGAATCCACATAAAGAGAGCAAAGGAAATATAAAGCCCAGCTTTCCATGCATAGCATTAGATTATATTCAGCGCATTCTAGGGCATAATAACGGACGGACCATGTAGTAAGGTAAACTATTGTGCCAGCCACCGCCCATCTATGATTTGTCACTTTTTTCAACGCACAGAATAACCCAATAGCCCCTATAAAGGTTGTCAGTACGCCTGCAAAACGAAACCATGCTTCACTGTCTGCCATCTGCAACCAGAAGTACATCAGGAAATTGTACAATGGGGGTTGGTAAGTTAGGCAAATACGCTGATACATGTTTTGAGAAACGACATCGTTTGGTTCAACATTCACAGGTAAGGATCCAAACATATACTTGGAGTAGAAGTATTCAATGCCCTCATCATACCAAAGCCCGAATGTCGTTAGCTTTGATACATAAACTGCAAATATTATGAGAATGGGAACCGCACAGAATATTATCTGTTTGGCTTTGATAGTAGTTTTCATTTTATATCGAGATTTTGTACACGTTTGCTGATTTTATAGAAATCACGAATGGCTTTCCACCCAATTCTAATAATCTTTTTGGGGTTAATGGAATTGACTCCACCTCGTCGAGGCTTAAAGGTTATATCAATATACTTAACTTTTTCGCGAAACCTACTAAAGCAAGCTGCAAGCACGGCATTGGGAAGATTAAAATCCTTAGGCATCAAACCTAAATACTTATTGACAACAGATGCCTTCATCAGCCGGAAGGGCGCGTTTGCGTCTGGAACCCATACATGGAAGAACAGCCATACATATATTCTAAGTACGTTCTCAACCATTTTCCGGTCTTTACCATCTCCGCGAACAGGACGACTTCCCATTACACAATCATAATGGTTACTTTCTTTCAGGAATTGGAAGAACTCTGCAGGATTAGTTTGTCCGTCGCTATCTGTCTGAAAGATATAGTCAGCACCATGATTTATAGCATACTGGTACAGGAAGATAACAGTGGGGCCATGACCCTGATTCTCCTTGGTGAGCGAAATCATTTGAGGATAATCCTTGCTCATCCCCTGAAGAATCTCAAACGTGTTGTCTTTGCTGCCGTCATTAGCAATTACAAGTCGGCAGTCTTTTCCAGTCCTTTCCACAATGGGATACCATTGTTTGACGGTAGATTCAATGTTGAAAGCCTCATTGTAAGCAGGCATGACGAAAAAAATATTCATTTTGTAGTTTTTTTAGATGTTGGCTTAAACGTTATGTACTTGTTGAACAAAAACTGGAAGAACACCACAAGTACTATTGACAATAGTTTGGATACAACTTTCTCCATTTGCATGTGTTCAATACAAATCCACAAGATTAGATTGCTTAAAAGCATACCGCAAAATCCTACAGTTAAGAATATACTGAACCGAACTGATGTTTTGTCTTTAACTTTAAAATTATAATTTCTGTTTAGCGTAAAGCTGATAGATATACCTGCAAGGACAGATATACAATTAGACAAGATGTAATTCCATCCGAAAACCATTACCATCAAAGTGTAAAGAAGAAAGTCCACACCCGACGAACAGCATCCTATTATTCCGTAAAGAATAAGGTTTCGGAATCTCAAGTAAATTTGACGCAACAGCATAGAAAGTTTTTGTCTTGCGGCATCCCAAGCAAGTGATTATTGTTAAGATTTGAACAGATATAAAAAAGCGTGGGTTGCCGACTGTTACCCGTCCCACGATTGGAGGCTCTTGCATTGCCCATTGCCGTCAGAACGAGCAACG